>DAHVOV010000175.1 GCA_027318645.1 Candidatus Aminicenantota bacterium | reverse complement strand
CCGCAGCAGCGGGTCGAAAGCCAGGGGCGGCAGCCGGTGCGCCTCGCGCTCGGAATTGACCAGGGCGAGAAGCTTGTCCTCCATCTGCTCCGTGCTCAGCCCCAGGTCCTCCACCTGACCGGGGAGCAGCACCGTGCAGGCAAACAGGATGCAGGCCAGGACCTTCAGGTGATGCATTTGCGAAGATTTTAGTATTAAGAAAGGCAAAAGGCAAAAGGAAAAAGGCAAAAGTGAAGAGAAGCCTGCAGCGGACGGCATACGTCTCTTGATCTCCAGGGAAGAGAGAGGGAGAACAAAGGGAAAGGCAGAGGGAATACAAAGTGGGAAAGAGCTCGTAACAGTGCTTTTCCCACTCTCTCTTCCCTTTCTCTTCCCTCTATCTTCCCTTAATGATTTCCCTGAGGTCGATTGTTCTTTCTCACCGTACGCCGTACACCGTAAACCGTATGCCGAGTTCTGCGGTTTGCCGTTACTACCGCTGCCACTATCACGGCCACTATGACTTAGTTAACTTGCAAATCCCCGGCGATTTTCTTACAATACTGCATCGAGGTAATGGCATGAAGAAAAAAGCGATCATGATCGTCCTGCTGGCCGCGGCCGCGCTGCTGCTGGCTGGGCAGGCGCTGGTGGTGCAGGTGCTGCGCTCGAACCTGATGGCCAAGCCCGACTTCCTCTCCTCCAGCCTGGCGACGCTGCAGAAGGGGGCGCGCCTGGAGCTGGTCAAGGCCGAGGGCGGCTGGTACCTGGTGCGCAACTCCGCCGGGGTGAAGGGCTATGTCCATCAGAGCGCGGTGACCGAGAGCAAGGTCACGCTGGGCAGCATCGCCCCCGGGCCCAAGGGCGCCAGCGAGGACGAGCTGGCGCTGGCGGCCAAGGGCTTCGACGAGACCAACGAGAAGAAGCTGCGCTCCGGCAAGGGCTACAACTTCGCCGACCTGGGCTGGGTCATGGAACAGGAGGCCGCCGTGGCCGCCGTCGCCCAGTTCATCCGCGACGGGAGGCTCAAGTGAAAAGGCTGCTCCCCATCGTCCTGCTGAGCGCGCTGCTGCTTTCCGGGAATCCGATCAACCTGGGCAAATTGGCCAAGGTGAAGAAGGGGGCCAAGCTGGTCGCCGGCGCCGCCCACAAGATCAACGAGGAGGAGGAGTACTACATCGGCCGCGCGGTGGCGGCCAACATCCTCGGCCAGTACCCGCTGCTGCGCGATGCCGGGCTCACCCGCTACCTGAACCTGGTGGGGCGGACGCTGACGCTCCGCTCGGGCCGTCCCGAGCTCTACGGCGGCTACCACTTCGCCGTCCTGGACACGCCCGAGGTCAACGCCTTCTCGGCGCCGGGCGGCATCGTCCTCCTCACCCGCGGCATCGTGGCCATGGCCGCCGACGAGGACGAGCTGGCCGCAGTGATGGCCCACGAGATCCAGCACGTCGTGGCCAAGGACCCGCTGAAGGCCATCCGCTCGCAGCGCATGAAGGCGCTGGGCACCTTCACCGCCGGTGAGGCCGTGGGCTCCTCCGGCGGCGCCCTGGGCATCCTGCAGGACTCGGTCATGGACATCAGCGGCACGCTGCTGCAGAAAGGCTACTCGCGCTCGCAGGAGAAGGACGCCGACCTCGGCGCGCTGAAGCTGCTGGCCGCCAGCGGCTACGACCCCAAGGCGCTGCTGGACATGCTGAAGAAGGTGCAGGCGGCGGAGGGCAAGAAGAAGCTCAAGGCCTTCTCGGCCCACCCCTCGGCCGCGCGGCGCATCGACTATGTCGGCGAGAGCGTCGCGCCGGCGGACCCGGCCAACCGCCTGGCCCGTGACGCCCGCTTCGAGAAAAACGCCGCGAGCCGCTGACTTGAAGCGCTTCCTCCTGTCGACGGCGCTGCTCTTCGCCGCCGTCCTCGCCGTGGGCGGGTTCCTCTCCAGCCAGTACGAGGCACGGGTCTATGATTGGAAGACGCGCCTGACCAGCCGGCCGGCGCCGCCCGACGTGGTGCTGGCCAAGATCGACCAGGACAGCCTCGACTTCTACAGCCGCGAGTTCGGCATCGGCTGGCCCTGGCCGCGCAGCCTGTACGCCCGCGCCGTCGACTACCTCGCCTTCGCCGGGGCCCGGGCGGTCATCCTCGACATGGTCTTCAGCGAGGCCAGCGCCTATCCGGACGAGGACGAGTGGCTGGCCCGCTCGCTGCGGGCGTCGGGGCGGGTCTTCCTGCCGCTGTTCTTCCTGAAGGGAGAAGGGGACGACACCGGGGTGGAGCGCTTCGCGCTGGACTCGCCGCCGTCCGTCCCCCGGCTGCAGCGGCACGCCGGCAAGGTGCAGCAGCAGCTGGGGCCGCTGCGCGACGCGGCCCGCGGCGGCGGCAACGCCCAGGACGATCCCGAGGGTGACGGCGTGTACCGGCGCCTGCGCCTCTTCATCGGCCACCGCGGCCGCGTGTTCCCCTCCCTGGCGCTGGCCGCCGCCCTCCATGCCGATCCCGGCCTGGACCTGAAGCGGGTCCCCTTCGCCGCCGACGGCGGGCTGAACCTGCGCTTCTACCGCCGCGGCAGCTTCCGCGCCTGCGCCATCTCCGAGCTGATCCAGTCGCAGGTCCGGCGCCAGGCCGGAGAGGAGCCCTCGCTGCCGCCGGCGGAGCTGAAGGGCAAGGTGGTCGTCATCGGCGCCACCGCCACGGCGCTGCTCGACAACCGCGCCACCCCGGTCAGCCCGGTGAGCTCGGGCTTCGAGCTCCACGCCACCGCCGTGGCCAACCTGCTGCACGGCGACTTCATCCGCGTCCTCGATCCGCGGCTGCAGTGGCTGCTGGTCCTGGCGCTGCTGGCGCTCATGAACCTGCTCCTGAGGCGGCTGCGGACGCTGCCCCGGCAGCTGCTGGCGGCGCTGGCCGCGGTGCTGGCGGTGCTGGCGGCGGATGTCCTGCTGTTCGCCGCCGGGGTCGACCTCCACTTCATCCCCCTGCTCGCCGGCCTGGCGGCCGTCACCGGCACCGACGCCTTCCAGCGCTACCAGCGCGTGCGCCGCGAGAAGAAGTTCATCGAGAAGGCCTTCAAGGGCTACATGTCCGATTCGCTCCTGGCCGAGATCATGAAGAACCCCCGCGGCCTGCACCTGGGCGGCGAGAAGAAGCGGGTGACGGTCTTTTTCTCCGACCTGGCCGGGTTCACCTCCCTGTCGGAGAAGCTGCCCGCCGAGGAGGTGGTGCGCGTCCTGAACACCTACCTGGAGCGCATGACCTCGATCATCATCGCCGAGGGCGGCTTCGTCAACAAGTTCGAGGGCGACGCCATCATGGCCTTCTGGGGGGCGCCGCTGGCGGACGGGCGCCAGGCGGCGCGGGCGATGCGAGCGGCGCTGCGCTGCCAGGAGGACCTGCTGGCGCTGAACGAGGATTTCGCGCGCCAGGGGCTGCCGCGGCTGGGCATGCGCGTCGGCATCAACAGCGGCGAGGTCATCGTCGGCAACATCGGCTCGCGCCAGCGCTTCGAGTACACGGTCATCGGCGACGCCGTCAACCTGGCCTCGCGGCTGGAAGGCATCAACAAGCAGTACGGCACGAGGATCATCTGCGGCGCGCTCGCCGGGGAGATGGCCGAGGCGGAGATCGTCCTGCGCCGCCTCGACCGCGTGCGCGTCAAGGGCAAGCAGGTCCCCGAGGAGATCTTCGAGGTCGTCGCCGCCAGGGAATCCGCTGCCGCGGCGCCCGCCGGGCCGGTGGAGTTCGACCGCGGCCTGCGCCTGTATTTCGCCGGCGACTTCGCCGCCGCCGCCGGCGTTTTCTCCGCCCTGGCCGGGGACCCGGCGGCGCTCGTTTTCGCCAGGCGCTGCTCCTTCCTGCTGGCCGATCCGCCCAAGGACTGGGACGGGGTCTGGACGTTCACGGAGAAATAACGAATATAAGTGACAAGTAACGAGTGACGAGTAACGAGGAAATGCATTTGGACGAGCTCGGATAAAGCGCGGAAGCCTGTTGGGTCGGACGATTGGGTATTCCAGCGGACAATAGTTGTTGCGCGGTACATGTCGCTCGTCTCCGGGTTCGGCAGATCTTGCCGTTGCCTTTTACTTGTCACTCGTCACTGGTCACTCGTCACTATAGTTCGCGGTGTTCATGTGCTACAATCCGGGCATGCTGGAAGTCAGGGACCTGCGCAAGTCGTTCGGAGCGCGCGAGGCGCTCAAGGGCGTCAGCTTCTCGCTGGCGCCCGGCGAGATCTACGGGCTGCTGGGGCCCAACGGCGCCGGCAAGACGACCACCCTGAAGGTCCTGGCCGGGCTGCTCGCCGCCGACGGCGGCTCGCTGACCGTCGCGGGCGAGCCCTACCACCGCGAGCATCACGAGCTGAAGAAGAGCATCGCCTACGTCCCTGACCAGCCCTTCCTGTACTACAAGCTGACCGGTGAGGAGCACCTGAACTTCTTCTTGGACCTCTACCGCGTCCCCTACGCCCGCCGCCGCGAGAAGGCCGACTTCTACTTCCGCTATTTCGAGTTCGAGGAATATCGCTCCGAGCTGGTCGAGAACTACTCGGCCGGCACGCGGCAGAAGCTCCTCATCTCCCAGGCGCTGGCGGTCGAGCCGCGGCTGCTGCTCCTGGACGAGCCGCTGGTCTCCATCGACCCGCTGGTGGGCAGGAAGTTCAAGATGCACCTGCGCGAGGTCGCCGCCCGGGGCACGGCGGTGCTCTTCGCCACCCACATCCTCACCCTGGCCCAGGAGGTCTGCCGGCGCATCGGCGTCATCGTCGACGGCCGCGTCATCGTCCAGGGCGACCTGGCGCGGCTGATGGATCTGGCCGGGCAGGGGAGCCTGGAGGAGTTCTACTTCCAGACCGTGCTGGAGCATGAGAAGCCTGCTGAAGCTTAAGCTGCGCCAGCTGCGCAACTCCCTGGCGCGCGGCGGGCGGGGGAAATTCCTGCTGGTCCTGCTGCTGGCCTTCTTCTTCCTGCTGGTGCTGGGCTTCTTCTTCAACCGCATCTTCGCCTTCCTGGCCCAGGCGAGGGAGTTCCCCGAGGCGCTCAAGCTCTTCCTGGCCGAAAAGCTGCTGATGATGGTCTACATGACCCTCTTCGCCATGCTTCTCCTCTCGTCGCTGCTGAGCACGCTCAACGTCTTCTTCATCTCCCGCGACCTGCTCTTCCTGTTCTCCACGCCGCTGCCGCTGCGCAGCGCCTTCGCCTGGAAGCTGGCGGAGACGGCGACCTACAGCTCGGCGATGACCGTCTTCTTCTCCCTGCCGGTGCTGTTTTTTTACTGCCGTTGGTTCGCCCCCGGCGCCGGGCAGGTCGCCCAGGTGCTGCTGGCGTTCGTGCTCTTCGTCGCCTGCGGCGTGCTCGCCGGGGTCCTGCTGGGCATGCTCGTCCCCGCCTTCTTCTCGGTGCGCCGCCTGCAGCCCGTCCTCTCGGTGCTGTCCATCATCCTGATCTCCTCCGTCGTCGTCTTCCTGCGCCTGCTGCGCCCGCGAGCGGTCCCGTCGGCCCGGCGAGGAGGAGACCGACGGCGATGCCGACCGCCGCGATTGCAGCGAT
>DAHVOV010000172.1 GCA_027318645.1 Candidatus Aminicenantota bacterium | reverse complement strand
GCAGGATCGTCTCGCGGCCGCGGGGAATGGGCTCGCCGCGGCGGGCGGCGACGGCCGGGACGGCCGCGTCCTGCCGGGGCAGGAAGACGGTGATGGTCGTCCCGCGGCCCGTGCCGCTGTCCACCGTCACGTGCCCGCCGTGCTTCTCGACGATGCCCTGGACGATGGCCAGTCCCAGCCCCGTCCCCTTGCCCGCCTCCTTGGTGGTGAAGAACGGCTCGAAGACGCGCGACCGCACCTCGGGGCTCATGCCCGCCCCGGTATCGGACACGGAGATGGCGGCGTAGCGCCCCGCCGGGGCGACGCCGGCCCCGTCCTGCAGCTCGACGGCGGCGGTGGCGATGGCCAGGCGGCCGCCGTGCGGCATGGCATCGCGGCTGTTGGTGGCCAGGTTCATCAGCACCTGCTCGAGCTGGCGGGGGTCGGCGTCGATGACGAGCTCCTCGGCGGCGAGGCGCAGGCTCAGGTCGATGTCCTCGCCGATCAGGCGGGCCAGGATGCGGTGGAAGCCGAGGACGGTCTCGTTGAGGTCAACGGGGCGCAGCTCGGCCTCCTGCTTGCGGCTGAAAGCCAGCAGGCTGCTGGTCAGGTTCGCCGCCCGCTCGGCGGCGGCGAGGATGCGCTCGACGTGGCCGGCCAGCGGATCGTCCGTGGCGAGGCGCATCTGCAGCAGCGAGGCATAGCCGACGATGGCCGACAGGATGTTGTTGAAGTCGTGGGCCACGCCGCCGGCCAGGATGCCGACGGCCTCCATCTTCTGCGACTGCAGCAGCTGCTCCTCCAGTCGCTTGCGCGACGAGATGTCGCGCACCATGGCCAGCAGCAGCACGTCGCCGGCCACGTCGATGCGCGTCAGGCTGACCTCGGCCATGAACGGGGCGCCGTCGGCGCGGGCGAGCAGCCACTCGAAGAATTGGGGGCGGCCGGCGGAGGCGGCCTGGATCCGTTCCAGCGCCTTCTCCCGCGAGCTGCGGCCGTCGGGCTGCAGCGGCGGCGAGAAGCGGTCGGGCGGGGCGCCGACGAGCTGCTCGCGGGTGCAGGCGAACATTTCCAAGGCCTTGGAGTTGCAGTCGAAGAAGAGGTCGCCCTTCATCACGAAGATGGCGTCGCTGGCGGCCTCGAACAGCGAGCGGTAGCGGTACTCGCTCGCGCGCAGCGCCTGCTCGGCGCGCCGGCGCTCGCTGACGTCGCGGAAGCTCCACACGCGGCCGACGGCCCGGCCGTTGACCAGCTGCGGCCGCGAGAAGCGCTCGAAGCGCCGGCCGTCCTTGAACACCAGCTCGTCGAAGCTCTCGCGCTCGGGGTCGTCGTACAGCTCCCGCACCTTGGCCAGGAAGGAGGACGGCTCCGCCAGCTGGCCCATGACGAAATCGAGGGCCTGGTTGTCGTCGCGGGCGCCGAGGATTTCCTCGGGGATGCCCCACATGCGCGCGAAGCGCTGGTTGTAGTGGACGATCTTGCCCGAGGCGTCGATCTCCAGGATGCCGTCGGCGGTCGACTCCAGCGTCGCCTGCAGCAGGGAGATGACGTGCTCCCGCTCCTGCTCGGCGCGCTTGCGGCCGCTGATGTCCTCGACCATGGCCAGCAGGTGCGGAAGGCCCCCGGCGCCGTCCCGCACGACGTTCACCGTTGTCATCGCCCAGATCATCGTCCCGTCCTTGCGCAGGTAGCGTTTCTCGGTGCGGTAGAACGGCACCTCTCCGCGCAGCAGCCCCTGCACCGCGCGGCGGTCGGCGGCGGCATTGTCCGGATGGGTGATGTCCACGAAGCGCATGCGCCGCAGCTCCTCCTGGCCATAGCCGACCAGGTCACAGAGGGCCTGATTGGCGGAGGTGAAGCGCAGCGCCTCGTCCACGACGGCGATGCCGACCGGCCCGGACTCGAAGAGGACGCGGAAGCGTCCCTCGCTGCGGCGCAGCTCGTCCTCGAAGAGCTGCCGCTCCTGGCTCTCGCTGAGCGCCCGTGCCAGCGAGTCGCGGATCGAGCGGGCGGCCAGGTCCTGCAGCAGCAGGACGACCGCCAGGTACAGGGAGTTGACCAGCCAGAAGCGCAGGGGATCGGGCGAGGGCAGCGGCGCCTTCAGGGCGATGAAGAGCGTGGAGGCGCTGCAGGCCAGTGCCGTCGCCGCCGCCGGCCACCGGCCCAGCGTCATGCCGGCGATGAAGACGACGGTGAAATAACCGTACACGGCGCGGATGCCCAGGCCGGCGCGGGTCCAGGCGAAGAGGGCGATCAGCAGCCAGAGGCTGCCGACCATCAGCGTCGCCGCCAGGCGCACGCGGCCGCCGCGGTTGAGCCGCAGCAGGGCCAGGCCGACGACGACCGAGCCCAGGAGCAGCGCCAGCCAGTAGGCGGTGATGCGCGGGTGCAGTGCGATCAGCGCCAGCTGCAGGAGCGCCGAGGAAAAGATGAAGGCGCGGACGATCAGGAAGACCCGGCGCGCGAGCAGGGTGCGGTCCGCATCGGCGAAGACCGGTGCCCCGGCTAGAAGCCGGGGAAGACGGGGAAACTTCAGGGTCATCTGGCCAATTATAGCCGC
>DAHVOV010000156.1 GCA_027318645.1 Candidatus Aminicenantota bacterium | reverse complement strand
TCATCGGTCTGCAACTTGGCTTCCTGCTCGGCGGAGCCGTCATCACCGAGACCCTTTTCGGGCGCCCCGGCATCGGAAGATTGCTGGTGGACGCCATCCTCTACCGCTATCTGCCGCTTGTCCAGGGCGTGGCGCTGGTGGTAGCCGGCGACGGCGACGGCCTTCAGGATCAGTTCGACCGCCTCGGCGTTCGCCTGCAGCGCGGGCGCGAAGCCGCCCTCGTCTCCCACGCCGGTCGAGTGCCCGGCGTCCTTGAGCACACTCTTCAGGGCATGGTAGGTCTCGGCGCCCCAGCGCAGCGCCTCGCGGAAGCTGGGGGCACCGACGGGGGCGATCATGAATTCCTGGAAATCGGTCCCCTGCCAGTTGGCATGGGCGCCGCCGTTCATGATGTTGAAGCAGGGAACGGGAAGCAGGTTGGCCTTCTCGCCGCCCAGGTAATGATACAGGCGCTGCCCGGCGGCTGAGGCGGCGGCACGGGCCACGGCCATGCTGACCGCCAGGATGGCGTTGGCTCCCAGCCGGCCCTTGTTCTCCGTGCCGTCGAGGTCGATCATGGTCCGGTCGACCTTCTCCTGGTCGAAGCCGTCCAGGCCCTTGAGGGCGGCGGCGATCTCGCCGTTGACATGGCCGACGGCCTTCAGGACGCCCTTGCCCTGAAAGCGCTTCTTGTCGCCGTCGCGCAGTTCGCACGCCTCGTGGGCGCCGGTGGAGGCGCCCGAGGGGACAGCGGCGCAGCCGTAGGCCCAGCCGGCCAGCGCAACCTCGGCCTCGACGGTGGGGGTGCCCCGCGAATCCAGGATCTCCCTGGCGAATACACGCTCGATCTTCTTGCCCATGCGATTCCTCCCTTGGCTGGATCCAGCAAAACGATGGCCATTATAGCAGAATCCTTCGCCTGCACAAGCAATTCAAAATTTGAATTTTTCGGACGTTTTGATTATCCTAATGCGCAAATGACCCCGACGAATCGACCCGGTTTCGGCTGTCCGGCGCAGGGCGCGACGCGGCGCGAGCACACCCCCTTCCTGCTGGCGTTCGCCGCCCTGGCCCTCGCGCTCGGCCTGTCCGCCCCGCTTTTCGCCCAGGACGGCGATGCCCGTTTCACCCATATCGAACGACGCGACGGACTGTCGCAGAACACCGTCTATTCCATCATCCAGGACCGCAACGGCTTCATGTGGTTCGGCACCGAGAACGGCCTGAACCGTTACGACGGCTACAGCTTCACGGTGTTCAATCCGGTCGCCGACGATGCGGCCAGCATCAGCCACAACACCATCCTGATGCAGCTCGAGGATCGCCAAGGCGTCATCTGGATCGGCACGCTGAACGGCGGCTTGAACCGTTATGATCCGCACAACGGCAAATTCAGTAACTATCGCCACGCGGCCGACCGCCGCGACTCCCTGAGCAACGACATCGTCGGCGCGATACACGAGGATCGTGAAGGCGGGCTGTGGATCGGCACGGAAGGCGGGCTGAACCGCCTCGACCGGGCATCGGGAAAATTCACCCTTTATCCCCTGGCGGCCACGGCGGCGGAGGACGCCAGCGAACGCATCCATGACATCTGCGAGGACCCCGCCGGCGGCCTGTGGATCGGCCGCTTCGGGGGCGGCATCACGCACCTGGACCCCCGGTCGGGCAGGCGCGTCCATTACCGCCACGATCCGGCCGACCCGACGAGCCTGAGCAGCGACAACACCCAAAGCCTACTCCTCGACCACAAGGGAACCCTCTGGGTCTGCACCGACGACGGCCTGAACCGCCTCGATCGCGACTCGGGGCGCTTCACTCGCGTCCCCATCCTGCCGCCCGGCACGGGAGCGGGCCGTCGCGAGCAGGTGTTCACGATGGCCGAAGACCGGAGCGGCGGGCTCTGGTTCGGCTTCGCGGGGGGGCTGGCCCACCGAAACGCCCGGACCGGGAAGATGACCGTCTATCGCAACAACCCCCTCGATGCCGGCAGCCTCGGCGGCGACGTCGTCTTCTCGATCTACGAGGACCGCTCAGGGATCCTGTGGGTCGGCACGGATACCGGCGGCATCAGCCAATTCAACCCGAACCGGAAGAAGTTCTCCCATTATCGTGTCGTCCCGGGCCAGCGCAACGGCCTGGGGAGCAGCATCGTCCACTGCGCATGGGAGGACCCGGACCGGGTGCTGTGGATCGGAACCCGCGACGGCCTGGACCGGCTGGACCGCACCACCGGCTCGTTCAGCCACTTCGGCTATGGCGCCGGCCAGCCCGGCGGCCTGGGCCAGGTCAACGTCCGCTGCCTCAGGGGCGATCGCGCCGGCCGTCTCTGGCTGGGAACGAACGGCCACGGCCTGCAGCTCTTCGACCGCCGCAGCGGCAAGGTCACCGTGTTCCGCCACGATCCCGCCGATCCGGCCAGCATCAGCAATGACCGCGTCATGGCCATCGCCGAGGACCTGGACGGGGCCCTGTGGCTCGCCACCTATGGCGGCGGCGTCAACCGCATGGAGCCGAACGCCGGGAACGGCCGCTTCACCCGCTTCCAGTTGGACGAAAACGACCCGGGCAGCCTGGGCGACGATATGACCAGGGCCCTCCTGATCGACCGGACGGCGACACTGTGGGTCGGCACCTACGGCAACGGGCTGGACCGCTTCGATCGCGCCAGCGGGAAATTCATCCATTATCGCCATAACGCCTCCGACCCGGCCAGCTTGAACAACGACTACATTTTCTGCCTCCACGAGGACCGGAACGGCGTCATCTGGGCCGGCACCCTGGGCGGCGGGCTGAACCGGCTGGACAGGGAGAAGGGGGTCTTCCGCCACTACACCGTGGCGGACGGATTGGCCAGCAACCTGGTGCTGAGCATACTTGAGGACGGGACCGGGAACCTCTGGCTCACCACCGGCAAGGGCCTGTCCCGGTTTTCGCCCCGGGAGAAGCGGTTCCGCAACTATGACGCCAGCGACGGCATCCAGGGCAAGGAGTTTTTCGGTGGTTCGGCGTACGCCGGCCCGGAGGGGGAATTTTTCATCGGCGGCGCCGACGGGCTCAACGCCTTCTTCCCCCAGGACATCGTCGCCAACACCTGCGTGCCGCCGGTGCACATCACCTCCTTCAAGGTGCTGAACAAGGAGGTCGCGCTCGCCGGGCCGATCTGGGAGGCACGGGAGATCGTCATTCGCCCACAGGACACCCTCTTCTCCCTGGAGTTCGCCGCCCTCGACTACACGGCCCCGGAGAAGAACCGCTACGCCTACAAGCTGGAGGGGCTGACCCGCGACTGGATCGAGACCGACGCCCGCCAGCGCGTCGCCTCCTTCTCGACCCTGTCGCCGGGGAAGTACGTCTTCCGCGTCCGGGGCACGAACAGCGACGGCCTCTGGAGCGACCATGAGGCCGCCCTGGTCATCCGCGTGCTGCCGCCCTGGTGGCGGACCGGGTGGTTCCTGTCGCTGCTGGCCATCGCCTCGGCCCTGGCGGCCTACGAGTGGAACCGCACGCGCATCCGCCGCCAGGCGCGGCGCGTGCGGACGGAACAGGCCATGGAGGAGCTCTTCGACCGCTGCGCCGTTTCCCCGCGCGAGCGCGAGATCGCCCGGCTGCTGCTGAAGGGGCGGACGAACAAGGAGATCAGCGAGGAGTTGTTCATCGAGCTGAGCACGGTGAAGATCCACGTGCACAACGTGCTGCGCAAGCTCGGCGTGGCCAACCGCACCCAGCTGCTGCGCCTGCTGCAGAACCTGCAGGTGAAATAGCCCGGCCCATCGCGCTGGACGCGCCGGCAGGAGGACACGGCACCATCCCCCGCCGTTGTCATGTCCCGGCGTCCGATCCTGCCGCGGCAGCCGCCGGCGGCGGGAAAGCCCGGCAGCGCCGCCGGCTCGGGCAAAGCGTCCGCGCACGGTCGCTGCCGGATTCAAATTTCTGGATTTTTCTTCGCTCCCGCCCCCCTTTTCTCCCGACTACGCTGGATTTTTATTTAAAAAATGAAACAACTCCGCCGGCAAAAGCGTCTTATCAATGGGTACCGAAGGCGGTATAAGCCCCGCGTACATCCATGGATGTAGCCGGGGCCGCGAGCGGCCATCCCGCGGGAGGAGCCGGATCGTTCGCCTTCCGAGGTTGCGGCAAGATGAGCATCAAGAACGGTCATGCCCTATCCTGGTTCGCCGCCTTCCTCCTCCTTCTCTCCCCGTGCCTGTCACCGCAGTGCAGCGACGTCAGCTTCGTCCACATCGGGAGGGAGGAGGGGCTCTCGCAGAACACGGTCTACACCATCCTCCAGGATCGCCAGGGGTTCATGTGGTTCGGGACCGAGAACGGCCTGAACCGCTTCGACGGCTACGATTTCACCGTCTTCCTGCCTGTCCCCGGCGATCCCGCCAGCCTGAGCCACAGCGCCATCCTCAAGATCTACGAGGACCGCGAGGGGGTGCTCTGGATCGGCACGCTGAACGGCGGCCTGGACCGGCTCGATCCTTCCGGCGGCGGCTTCCGCCATTACCGGCACGCCGCGGACAGGCCCGATTCGCTCGGCAACGACATCGTCGGCGCCATCTACGAGGACCGGGCCGGCGCCTTCTGGATCGGCACCGACGCCGGCCTGGACCGCCTGGACCGCCGCACGGGGCGCTTCAGCCATTTCCCGCTGGCCACCGACCGGCCCGGCGCCAGCAACCATGTCCACGACATCATCGAGGACAACGACGGCTCGCTGTGGATCGCCACCTTCGGCGGCGGACTCGTCCGCTTCTCGCCCGCCAGCGGCCAGTTCACCTGCTACCGCCACGACGCCGGCGACCCGTCCAGCCTGAGCAGCGACTTCCTCTTCCGCGTCCTGTCGGACCGGCAGGGCGCCCTCTGGGTCTGCAGCCGCGACGGGCTGAACCGCTTCGATGCGCGCACGGGCCGGTGCCGACGCGTCCCCATCCAGCCGGAGCTCGCCGGGGCGCCCCGACGCGACGTCGTCAACGCCATCATCGCCGGCCGCGACGGCCGCATCTGGCTGGGAACGGAGGCGGGCCTGGCCGTCCTGGACCCGCAGAGCGAGGCCGTGACCCTGCATCGCCACGACCCGCTCGACGTCCAGAGCCTGGGCTCCGACCAGGTCAGCGCGCTGTGCGAGGACCGCTCGGGGATCCTGTGGGTCGGCAGCGACGACCGCGGCATCGACCGCTTCAATCCCAAGCGCAAGAAATTCCTCCACTGCCGCGCCATCCCTGGCCGGCCCGACAGCCTGGGCAGCGACACGGTCTA
>DAHVOV010000303.1 GCA_027318645.1 Candidatus Aminicenantota bacterium | reverse complement strand
CGGTCGTCCAGCTCCCCAGCAGGAAGCGGGCCGGGCCCCAGGGGTCGGCGGCATCGCCGCCCGCCGCCAGGGCCACGACGCCCGGCAGCAGCATCACGACTGCGATCACACCCGCAAGCGGTTGACGCATCTTCATGGTTTTCCTCTCTCAACAGGGGCAGGGGCCATCCGTTCCCAAGGGCTTTTTCCCCGCTTCATCGTGAAGGAATCGCCTTCCCCTGCGCCGTACGCCGTGCGCCGTGCGCCGAGTCCCGAGCCGGCGGCGGACCGGCCGGCTCGCTGCTACTGCTTTACCAGCTCGACGCGGCGGTTCTTGGCGCGGCCGGCGTCGGTGTCGTTGCCGGCGACCGGGGCGAACTGGCCGCAGCCGTGGGCACGCAGCCGGGCGGCGTCGATGCCGTGCTCGCCGGTCAGCGCCTTGAGCACCGCCTCGGCGCGCTGCTGCGAGAGAACGAGGTTGCCCTCGACGGTGCCCTCGTTGTCGGTGTGGCCGACGACGAAGAGCTTGAGCGCCGGCTGGGCTTTCAGCAGCTTGGCGATCTCGCCGATGGCCTGCGCCGACTCGGGCTTGATCAGCGACTTGCCGGAGTCGAAATAGATGCCGTAGACGGCGACGTGGCCGGTGGCATTGATGTCGCTGGCCATGGCGGCGGCATCGGCGACGATGTCCTGGGCCATGCCCTGTTTCTGCACGATGAACAGGCGGTAGCCGCTGGTGAAGTCGGTGCGCAGCTCGGCCCAGATCTCGACGCCGGCGCCGGCCAGCTGGAAGGTGCTCCTGCTCTTCTCGCTCCAAACGATCTTCCCGCCCTGCTTCTGCACGGCGTTCTCGAAGTTGCGCTGGATCTGCAGCTCGCTGGGCTTGGAGGCCATCGTGTTCTGCGGCCGGTAGGCGATCATCCAGTACTGCCCCTCCACCGCCTCGGTCTTGCCCTTGCCGACCGTGAAGGCGTAGGAATCGAACTGACGCTGCTGGCAGGAGTAGATCCAATAGTCGGGCATGCGGGTGAAGGCGGGGTGGTCCTTGCACTGGCCGCTGTCCTTCTGCTGGGCGGGCAGGCCCGCGGCAACGATCAAGACCGCGATCAAAAGCAGGGCGAACTTTTTCATGTTTTCTCCTTCGCTGAGGTGGCCGATGCGTTTTTATGCCTTCTGGCGGCGAATGTCAAGAAGAGACCAGTGACAGAGCCTGAAGAGGGTGAAAGAGCAAGGTCTTAGACAGATCTGTCCAAATTATTATCAGAAGCGGGTAGGACAGAAGCACCAATTTCCAAGCACCAAATTCCAATTAAGCACCAAGCTCCAATGTCCAAATGACCAAAACGAAGAGTAAACGCACTCGTTCATGGAATGACTGCCCTATTTCCCGTTAAAGGCAGCGGTTCGATTGAGCGCCTTCGTTTGGGTCATTGGAATTTGGAACTTGGAATTTGTTTGGGATTTGGTGCTTGGTGCTTGGTATTTTAGTCTTATGAGCGCCTAACCTTCTCAGAAAATCCACATTGCCAAGTCCCAAAACCCTTCGATGACAGGCATATATTCCGGGTTACTCGGGAACTTGGCGGATGTTCGCGGGTCTTTTCCCTTTTCCGGCTCTTTCACCTTCTTTAGTCTCTTTCACCTTTCACTTTTCACTACTTCACTTTTTCACTTTTCACTTTTTTGCAATTGACAACCCCATACGTTATAATTCAGGGGCTGAACCGGGAGGTACGGGAAGAGAGGCATGCTGAAAGGGATGCTGGACCGGGCCGTGCGCCGCTACGAGGGCGCCGACCCGGTCATCCGCATGAAGGCCAAGTTCTTCTTCCTGCTCCACCTGCTGGTCATGATCATCATCCCCGTGGCCCTCGTCTACAGCGCCTGGTCGCACCTGAACAACCCCGAATTGGGCTATCGCCTCAACCTGGCGATCCTCGTCCCCGAGGCCCTGGCGCTGCTGCCGCTGGCGGCGTTCCTCTTCCTGCTGCTGCGCGGCCATTTCTCGCTCTCGGCGCACCTGCTGCTCTCCACCGCGCTGCTGGTCACCTGGATCGTCATGTTCGTGGACCGCACCGGCGAGCTGTCGCGCCTGGACACCATCGCCTTCGTGCTGGGGCTGCTCACGCTGACGCCGCTGCTGGTGGTCCGGCGCAAGCGGGTCATCCTCATCTACGGGGCGGCCAACATGGCCATGCTGGCGCTGTTCCTGCTCTACGCCCGGCCGCAGCTGCGCCTGCCGTTCTATCGCTACGTAGAATATTTCGCCGACAATGCCGTGGCCATCGTCTTCATCACACTCGCCTCCTTCGCCTCCTTCCTCATCGGCCAGCGCGCCCTTGAGGAGATGGCGCGCGAGCTGGCCGAGCGCCGCCGCCAGCAGGAAGAGAAGGAGCGGCTGCAGGCGCAGCTGCTTCATGCCCAGAAGATGGAGTCGGTGGGGCGGCTGGCCGGCGGCGTGGCCCACGACTTCAACAACAGATCGG
>DAHVOV010000302.1 GCA_027318645.1 Candidatus Aminicenantota bacterium | reverse complement strand
CGGGCCAGGCCCTTCTTCAACGCGCTGTTCGGTCGTTCGTAGGCCGCCTTGGCCTCGCGCAGGCCGGCGCAGCTTCTCGCGGCTGTTGGCGAAGCTCTCCGTCTCGCCCGCCTCGGGCGCGCCGGCGGCGGTCTCGCGGTTCTCCGCCGGCGCGGGGAGCAGGATGGCCAGGACCCTGTCCTCGGTGTTGCGCCGGGCCTTTTCGCCGTTCTCGGCCATCTTTTCGGCCTTGACCAGGTCGACGGCGATGCGCACCAGGTCGCGCACCAGCGACTCCACGTCGCGGCCCACGTAGCCCACCTCGGTGAACTTCGACGCCTCCACCTTGAGGAAGGGGGAGCGGGTCAGTTTGGCCAGGCGGCGGGCGATCTCGGTCTTGCCCACGCCGGTGGGGCCGATCATCAGGATGTTCTTGGGGATGATGTCGTCGGCGAGGGCGGCGGGCAGCTTCTGCCGGCGGTAGCGGTTGCGCAGGGCGATGCTCACCGACTTCTTGGCCTTTTCCTGGCCGATGATGTAGCGGTCCAGCTCGCGCACGATCTGGCGCGGGGTCAGCTCGTCGCCTGTGGCCAGCACGGCGTCGCTCATGCGCCGAGCTCCTCGATCACGAAGCGGTCGTTGGTGTAGATGCAGATGCCGGCGGCGATGGCCAGCGCCTTCTCGACCACGGCGCGGGGGCCGAGCGTCGTCTCGCGCACCAGGGCCAGCGCCGCCGCCTGGGCGTAGGGACCGCCCGAGCCGATGGCCAGCACGTCCTCGTCGGGCTCGATGATGTCGCCCGTGCCCGACAGCAGGTACATCTTCTCCGCGTTGGCCACGATGAGCATCGCCTCCAGGTGGCGCAGGACCTTGTCGGTGCGCCAGTCCTTGGACAGCTCCACGGCGGCGCGGGAGATGTTGCCGTGGTACTCCTCCAGCTTGGCCTCGAAGCGCTGCAGCAGGGAGAAGGCGTCGGAGGTGGAGCCGGCGAAGCCGGCCAGGACCTGGTCGTTGTACAGGCGGCGGATCTTGCGCGCCGTGTGCTTCAGGACCGTGTTCTGCAGCGTGACCTGGCCGTCGGCTCCCAGGACCACCTGCCGGCCCCGGCGGACGCACAGCACGGTGGTGCCATGGATCGTCTGGTTCATGCGGCGATTTTAAAGCTTTTAACGGCCCAAGTCAACGAAACACGGAACTGCCGGGAACGGGGTTCCATGCACCATGTAACATGGATTGAGAAATCTAACAGTCCGTCGAGGTTCCACGTACCACGTACCACGTTCCATGTTGAAAGCCAGAAAACAATGAATGCCTTTACATGGTACCTGGAACGTGGCACGTGGAACCTTGAAGGACCGTCGGACTGTAAGCCGCTGACTAGTTTCGGATACTTATTGTTCGCCACGTGGAATCTTGAAGGACAGGTTCATCCTATTGCTGCTGCCACCACTATCACTACCACTACCACTGATAGCTCGTCGGCGTTCATCGCCAGGGCTTTCCTAACACAAACACTAACACTAACACTATCCATTGGAGTTCGATCCGTTTCCCTGGAACTAAATTCAATGCGCTGAACTTCCCGGATGCGCCGGCATAATCCTGCGGGTCTATTCTGCAGAATAGAACTGCGAGCCTACAACGGCGCTCCGGAACGGTGCGTCCAACCAGCGGAAAGCGAAAGGCGGGTTGCCTTCGCGGCTTCCACTTCGGTCGGCGAAAGACCGGAGGAGGTGGACATGGAACGGAAACGAAGGATGTTGCGCCGGGCCGTTGGCTGCCTGCTGGCAACGGCGCTGGCGCTTGCCCTGGCCGGCCAGAGCGCGGTCGACCGCGACGCGGCGACCGTGGAGGGCAGGCCGGGCGCCGTGAAGCTCAGCGGCTACTACGACCCGGCCCGCGGCTTCCTCGAGGCCACGGCGCGGCTGCGCTTCACCGGCCAGGCCGCGGAGAGGCCGCTGTGGCTGGCCAACGAGCTGCGGCTGAAGTCGGTGAGCGGCGGCGCCATGACCCAGCCCCCGTTCTCGAGCGAATCGGGGGTCTTCCTCGTGGAGTGCCCGGCGGGCGGGGAGCTGGTGCTCGACTACGGCGGCCGGCTTTCCCCCGGGCTGCAGGCGCTGCCGGCGGAGCCGGTGGGGAAGAAGGGGGCCGACGACTGCCGCATCCTTTCCCATGTCATGGACTATTATCCCCATCCGCAGGGGGACTTCATGGCCATGGACGTGACCATCCGCGTCCCCGACGGCTGGAGCTGCCTGGGGAGCGGCATGCAGCGCTCGGTCGTGAACGGTTCCGGCTACGACGAGTATTCCTTCAGCCATCCTTTGTGCAAGGGGATGACCCTGGTGTTCGGCCGCTTCCGTCCGCTGGGGCTGCTGGCGGGGGAGATCCCATTGCGGCTGTACGGCTGGAAGGGGCTCGATCTCCGCACGTATTACTCCGAGGCCGACATGGCCGGGAACGCCGGCTTCTACAGCGGCCGCTTCGGCCCGCTGCCCGTGCCCGAGCTCACGATCCTGTTCCGCCGCGGCGAGGGGTTCCGCGGCGTCAGCTACAGCGGCCTGCTGGTCCTGAACGTCGACCGCGGCCGCAAGGGCATCGATCCCTTCGACCGCGAGACGGCGCTGGAGACCTCGCTGCTGGCCATGGTCGACCCCGCCACCGACCTGCTGGCCCACGAGATGGCCCACCAGTGGTGGGGCGGCGTCGTTTCCTGGAAGGAATGCGGCGACACCTGGATCACCGAGGGGCTGGCCACCTATTCCAGCCTGCTGTACCTGCGCCAGCGATCCGGGGAGAAGGCGTACCAGAAGGTCTGCCAGCGGCTTCGCGACGGGCTCGAGCGCTATGCCGGCATGGGCGTGCCGGCCGGCGGCGCCAAGCTGAAGGTGCTGTTCCGCGATCCCGGCGTGTACCAGGCGCTGGCCTACGTCAAGCCGGCGCTGATGCTGGCCGAGCTCGCCGACGCCAGGGGCGAGGACGAGGTCTGCCGGCGCCTGCGCTCCGTCCTGGAAAGCCGCCGCGGCCGCAGCCTGAGCGGAGGCGAATTCCTCGACCTGCTGGCCGCCGGCGACCCGGTCATGAGGCGATGGATGGACGAGTGGATATTCGCCAAAACCATGCCCCCATACCCTGACAAGAAAAACTAACAGACCGTTGAGGTTCCACGCTGCCGGCCCCGCCAGGGGCGGCGTCCCCGAGGGGCATACCCCGAGTGGGATACCACCAGCCGCCTAATCAGAAAACCTCCCAGTCCGTCGAGGTTCCACGTACCACGTACCACGTTCCAAGTAGAAAGCCTTGAATGCATCTCATGCATTAAGTGCCTTAACATGGAACGTGGAACACGGAACGTGGAACCTTGAAGGACCGTCGTGCTGTAAGCCACCGAATAGGTTCGAGTCTTTGTGTTCTTTTCGTGGAACCTTGAAGGACCGTCGTTAGGTTTGGCCGGAAGCTATTCTTCGTAAGTTCTGTAGAAGATCTTGCCGCCCTCTATGACCGGCTTCACCTTGCGCTCCTGTTCCAGCACCTCCAGGTAATGGCGCAGCTCCTCTTCGCCCTTGGCGGTCAGGGCGGCCAGGTCGTCGAGGGTGAGCGGCCGGCGGCGGATGGTGTTGAGCAGGCTGTTCTCCAGGTTGGAGCTGAAGGCGGGGATCTCCTCGCGGTGGCGGGCGCGCTTGATGATCTCCACGGCCAGTCCCCGCCAGCCGGAGCGGATCCTCTCCAGCAGGGCGAAGTCGGCCGATTCCACTCCCGGGTAGGCCGGGGGGCGGTCCAGGGTGTTCAGCTGCACCTTGTCGGGGCGGGCCCGGCGCAGCGCCGTCTCCAGCGCCGCCAGCTCGGCCTCGCCGTCGTTCACCCCCTTGAGGATGAACACCTCCATCCAGATCTTCCCGGCATACTCGCCGCGGAAGGCCTCGAGCCCGGCGATCACCCCTTCCACGTCGATGCCCGCGGCCGGCTGGTTGATGCGCGCGAAGCCGGGGGCGGTGGCGGCGTCGAGGGAGGGGAGGACCACGTCAGCGGCCAGCAGGTCGCGGCGTACGTCGGCGCGGCCGAGCAGCGTGCCGTTGGTGAGCACCGCCAGCGGCGCGGCGGCGATGCGCTTGATCGCGGCGATCATGCCGCCCAGGTCGGAGTTGAGCGTCGGCTCGCCCGAGCCCGAGAAGGTCATGTGGTCGAGGCGGGGAATGGCGGGCAGCACGGCGCCGAGCTCGTCGATCAGCTCCTGCGGCGGGAAGAAGCGCCGGCGCTCGCAGCTGAGGTCGGTGGTGCGGCCGCACTCGCAGTAGAGGCAGTCGAGGCTGCAGGTCTTGTAGGGGATAACGTCGAGGCCCAGGGAGATGCCCAGGCGCCGCGACGGCACCGGGCCGAAGACGCGGCGCAGTCGCGGGTCCCGTTCGCTCAGGGTCATAGCCTCACCGCCTCAATAGACATAGAACAGCGCGCATTTCAGGTACTCCGACTGGTACAGGGGCAGCAGCACGGCATGGTCGTAGGGCTGGCCGCGCATCTCGATGAGCTTGACGCGCCGGCCGGCGTCGCGGGCCGCGTCGAGCACCATGGCCCGGAAGCCGTCGCGGTCCAGGTGGTGCGAGCACGAACAGGTGACCAGGAAGCCGCCGGGGCGGACCATCT
>DAHVOV010000133.1 GCA_027318645.1 Candidatus Aminicenantota bacterium | reverse complement strand
TGGCCGCCGCCGACGTGGATCTCGACGAGGCCCGGCGCCTGGAAGCGGCGGCCGCCGGCGTCGACCCGCGCCAGATTCTCGGGGCCCAGGCGGAACTCGACGCGGCGGCGCTCGCCCGGCCCCAGGCGGACGCGCTGGAACCCCCGCAGGGAGAGGCGCGGGGCGGGCGCCGGCGCCGCGACGTGGCGGACATAGAGCTGCACGACCTCGTCGCCGGCGCGGCGGCCGCGGTTGCGCACCAGCGCCGACACGGCGATCGCCTCCCCGGTCGCCGCACGAGCCGGCGCGCGCAGGCCGGAATAGGCGAAGCGCGTGTAGCTCAGGCCGTGGCCGAAGGGGTAGAGCGGCCGGCCGCGGAAATAGCGGTAGGTGCGGTTCGCCATGGAGTAGTCGTCGAACGGCGGCAGGTCGCCGTCGCGGCGGTAGAAGGTGACCGGCAGGCGGCCGGACGGGCAGGCATCGCCGAACAGGACATCGGCCAGGGCCTGGCCGCCGGCCTGGCCGCCGTACCAGGCCATGAGAATGGCGTCGAGGCGGGACGCCTCCCACTCCATGGCGACGGCGCCGCCCGCCATGACCGCCAGCACCACGGGCTTGCCCAGCCCCTGCAATTGCCGCAGGAGCCGGGTCTGCGCCGGCGGCAGGATGATGCGGGTGCGGTCGCCGCGGAAGAAGCCCTCGCTGTCGTCGCCGGCGGCGTCGCCCTCCTCCCCCTCCAGGGTCGGCGACAGGCCGCCGACGAAGACGATCACGTCGGCCCGCCGCAGGCGGCCGGCCAGGAGGGCGAACGGCTCATCGCCGGGCCCGGGGGCGAGCCAGCCCGTGCCCCGGGCGTAGAGAAGCTCGGCCTTCCCTGCCAGCTTGGCGCGGATGGCAGCCAGCGGCGTGATCACCCGCAGCGGCTCGCCGTGGTAGTTCCCCAGCGGCGTGCGGCGGTCGTCGGCGTTCGGCCCGACGACGGCGACGCAGCGGAGCCGCTCCGCCCGCAGCGGCAGGAGCGAGCGGTCGTTCTTCAGCAGCACGATCGACTCCCGGGCCAGGCGCAGGGCGTGCTCCTGGTGCTCGGGGCGGTTCAGCGCCGAGTACGGGATGCCGGCGTACGGCGCCCGCTCCGGGGGATCGAAGAGCCCCAGCCGGAAGCGGACGGAGAAGAGCCGGCAAAGCGCCCGGTCGATGGCCCGCTCCTCGACCACGCCGTCGCGCACGGCGGCCAGCAGGGCGCCGAGGACGCCGGGCTTCGCCTCGGCGGCGGGCAGGCCGTAGGAGCCGCCGCACTCGAGGTCGACCTCGTGCCGCAGGGCGTCGAGCGCCGCCGCGCGCTCGCTGTCATGGGTCCGGTGCTCCTTGAGAAAATCGTCCAGCGCCCAGCAGTCGCTGGTGACGGTGCCGGCGAACCCCCAGCGGCGGCGGAGGATGTCGGTCAGCAGGGCGTCGCTGGCGCAGCAGGGCTGGGAGCGGAAGCGGTTGTAGGCGCACATGACCCCGCTGACGCCGCCGCGGACCACCAGCTCGCGGAAGGCCGGCAGGTACGTGTCCCAGAGATCGTAGTCGCTGGTGTGCACGTCGATGCGGTGGCGCCGGCTCTCGGGGCCGCTGTGGACGGCGAAGTGCTTGGCGCAGGCCGCCAGCTTGAGGCGGCGCGGGTCGTCGCCCTGCAGGCCGCGGACCATGGCCAGGCCCAGGCGCGCCGTCAGGAACGGGTCCTCGCCGTAGGTCTCCTGGCCGCGGCCCCAGCGCGGGTCGCGGAAGATGTTGACGTTGGGCGTCCAGACGGTCAGGCCGCGGTACATGCGCGCCGCCCGCCCCAGGCGGCGGTCCTCGTTGAAGATGGCCCGCGCCTCGGTGGCGGTGATGTCGCCGAGCCGCCGGACCGCGTCGTCATCGAAGGTCGCGGCCAGGGCGATCGCCTGCGGGAAGACGGTGACCGCCTCTCCCGAGCGCGCCACCCCGTGCAGCGCCTCGCTCCACCAGCTGTACTCCGGAACGCCCAGGCGCGGGACCGCCGGCGCCGTGTGCATCAGCTGGGCCACTTTCTCCTCCAGCGTCAGGCGCGAGACGAGGTCGGCGACGCGCTCGTCCAGGCCCAGGTCGGGGTCCTGGAAGGGGAAGCGGCACTCCGGCCCCGCGGCGCGGCCCGGTGGCGCGAGGAAGCCGGCGGCGGCCAGCAGCAGGAGGAGCGGGGCGACCCGCATCCCGGCCTTCCTAGCGCTCGAGGGCCGAGACCTTGACGACCCAGGCATGGCGGCAGGGAGGGGAGCGGCGGGCCCTCTCGGGAAGCTTGACCGTGAAGCCATCGGCGCCGCGTCGCCACGACAGCCTGCCCCGCGCGCCCAGCAGGGTCACCCTGGCGCCGGCAACGGGGCGATGCGCGCGCACGGCCACCTCGAGGGGCATGGCGCCATCGCTCCCGGCCAGCACCACGAAGTAGGCGCTGCCGTCCCGGCCGCGGGTCAGGCGCACGCTTCCTTCCGAGTAGGGAGGCTGCGGCCGGGTGGCGTAGATCGCCTCGCCGTTGACCTTCAACCAGTCCCCGTACTCGCGCAGCAGGGCGTAGGCCCCCGGCTGCCAGGCGCCGTCGGGGCCGGGCGCGATGTTGAGCAGCAGGTTGCCGCCCTTGGCCACGACGTCGACGAGCAGGTGGACGGCCCGGCGTCCGTCCATGTACCTCGCCTGCGGCGTGTAGGACCAGCCGCCGCCGGAGATGATGCATGATTCCCACGGCCCGGCCAGCGGCCGTTCCGGCACCTGGTTCTCGGGGGTCAGGTAATTCTGGAACTTCCCGGGAACGGCGCGATCGACGATGATCAGCCCGGGCTGCTCGCGGCGGCACTTGGCCGCCAGTTCCTCCATGCCGATGTCCTGGCTGACGTAGCCGCGCTTGAGGAAGCCCGACTCCGAGCGCCGCGCATCCTGCAGGTAATCCTCCTCGCGCTCCTGGGGGAGCCGCGCCCGCACCCAGCCGCCGTCGAGCCACAGGATGTCCATGCGGCCGTAGCCGGACATCAGCTCCATGACCTGGCCGTGGGTGAACTCGCGGAACTTCGCCCAGCGCTCCGGGTAGAGGGCCGGGTCATAGTTCACGTTGCGGTCGCGCGGCGGGAAACTCGGCCACCAGTAATATTCGCTGTGCCAGTCGGGCTTGGAGAAATAGGCGCCAATCATGAAGCCGGCCCGGCGGAAGGCGGCGAACACCTCCCGGGCGACGTTGGCCTTGGGGCGAGAATGGAAAGGGCAGCCGGGCGACGTGACCTTGTAGTCGGTCAGCCGGCTGTCGAACATGCAGAATCCGTCGTGATGCTTGGTGGTGAAGACGACGTACCTCATGCCGGCGTCCCGGGCGGCGGCCGCCCAGCGCTCCGGGTCGAAGAGAACGGGATCGAAGGTGGTCTTCAGCGCCTCGTATCTCCGGACGTAGGCGGCGTAGTCGGCGCCGTCCCGGCGGCACCAATCCTCGTCCTCGGGGCAGATCGACCACGACTCCACCACGCCCCACTGGCTGTACGGCCCCCAGTGCATGAGCAGGCCGAACTTGGCGTCCTGCCAGCGCGACAGCTTCGCCAGCACCAGGGGATCGGTCTCCGGCACGTAGCGCTCCTCCTGCGCGAACAGCGGCGCCGCCGCCAGCAGCAAGAGTCCCAGGATCGCAAGATGCCTTGTCATGTTCACTCCAAGCCGGAGGAAAATCCGACTATATCATAAAGGGGGCAAAAAGGCGCCAGGCACGGCATTCAGGCGGACGGCCGGGCATGTCCTTGCAGGACCGGCAGTTCCAGGGCGGCGCGGATGAACAACACCTGGCCGAAAAACTCGAGGAGCTCCTCGAAATGGGCGATGAGGCTGTAAGCGAAGTGGTCGGGGCCGTGGACCTCCACGTAGGCGCCGCCGATCATCTCCAGCCCCAGGCTGCCGGCAAGAAAGACCAGCGCGGCCAGGATGAAGTCGCGGCGCAGCCTTGGGGGGAGGCGGAGGAAGAGGGGCGCAAGATAAGCGGCCAGGACGCACACGAGCAGGGACAGCGGGACCACCCACGCGAAGTAAAGGAGGCCGCCGGCATGCAGCAGCTCCCGTGTGGGTCCCACGAGCATTTCATGGCAGGCCGCCACTTCGTCGACCGAGCACACGAAGAAGCTCCAGCCCAGCAGCCGCCACCGCCGGCGTCGGCCCGCTTCGGTTTCGGCCGCGGCCGCGCGCAGGCTCAGGAGCCCGCACAGGGCGAAGAGGGCGGAAGAGTACCAGGTCGGGACGTTCATCTCGCCATCAAGGTCGAACTTCGGCGTGAAGCCCCAGAGATGGCCGTCCCCGGTGCGGAAGCGGACGGCCTGGCCCTGCAGCCCGGCCAGGAAAAGGACGCAGGAGATGATCGCCAGCGTGCGCACCAGGCGGCGCTTCGACAAGGGCCAGCGCAGCACCAGGATGGAGCGATCGACCATTGCCGCCATGGATTCCTCCTGTCACGGGAAAGTCCGGGCGTTTTGCGCACGCCCGGCTTGTGCAGCGGATTATCACCAAGCGTCCGCGACTTGTCAATCGAGCGGCCGCCGCGCCCGGCATCAGAAAAATCGCGACGGGGCTTGATTTTCCTTGGGGATTTGTTTATAGTTCCGGCCAGGATCGTGGAGAGGGCTCGAACTTCCACGACAAATTCACAAAAGGAGATGAACGCATGGCGAAAGCAATGACCAAGAGTCAGATCGTGGCCGGAGTCGCGGAGAAGACCGGGATCACCAAGAAGCAGGCCGGGGAGGCCATCGACACCCTGGCGATCATGGCGTACAAGAACGCCAAGAACGGCTTCACCGTCCCCGGCCTGGGCAAGCTCGTGCTGGTCAACCGCAAGGCGCGCATGGGCCGCAACCCCGCCACCGGCGAAGCCATCAAGATCCCGGCCAAGCGCGTGGTGAAGTTCCGCGTCGCCAAGGCCTGCAAGGACGCCATCCTCGGTTAAGACCGGGAAAGCGACCCGACTGGCAACGAGGCCGCGACCGCGAGGTCGCGGCCTGTTTTTTTATCGGGGGAAAATCCAGGAAACCGGGCCCTGGCGAGCGGGCCGCGCGCCCGTTCCCGCGGGGGCGCCGGGCTCAGGTAAGGAACAGCAGCACGACGCCCATCAGGGCCGCCATCGTGCCGGCGATCGCGCGCGGGGAGATCCTCTCGCGGAAGAGGAAATGGGAAACCGGCAGCAGCAGCACCGGCGTGAGCGACATCAGCGTCGAGGCGACGCCGATCGAGGCATGGGCGATGGCCACCAGGGACAGGATGACGCCCAGGGCCGGGCCGGTCAGCGCCCCGGCGCTGATCTCCAGCAGCGCCTTCCTGTCCTTCAGCCCAGCCAAGTGCCGGCGGAGCGTGCCCCGCGCCAAGCCGGCCAGGGCCAGCACTACGGCGGCAACGCTGACGCGGACGAGCGTGGCGGAGATGGCCGAGTAGCCGCCGGCGAGCCCCTGCCGGGAGAACAGGAGCCCCACCGCCTGCCCGACCGCCCCGCCGATGGCCAGCCATATCCCCCGGCCATAATGCCGCGCCGGGGGCGCAGCGCCGCCGGCGTTCCCCTCGGCCACCACCCAGGCAATGCCGCCGATGGTCAGCAGGATGGCCGCGATCTCCAGGGGCTGCAGCGTCTCGCCCAGGAACACCCAGGCCAGCGCCGCGCCGAACACCGGCACCAGCAGCGCCAACAGCATGGCCAGGCGCGGGCCGATCAGCAGGAAGGACTCGAAGAGCATGGCGTCGCCGACGACGAAGCCGACCACCCCCGAGGCGCCCAGCCAGAGCAGGCGCGCCGGCTCGATGGCGAAGGGGAACGGCGTCCCGAAGAGAAGCCCGTGCACCAGCAGCAGCGCCGGGACGGCGATCCACAGGCGCAGGGCGTTGACGGTGACCGACCCCACCCGGCGGCCGGCCAGGGTGAAGACCACCGAGTTGAACGACCAGCAGAACGCCGTGAGCAGGGCCGCGACCTCGCCGATCATGCCGGACATGGGAGTAACCTCGGGAAATGATTTCGGAAGAAGCATTATAAAGGAAAAAGGTAAAAGTAGAACAGCCAGCCATCGATATTTGTATTTCAGTGATGGGCTTTCGCTCTTTTACTTTTACCTTTTTACCTTTTTACTTCGCAGGCGATCTTCCGCTCCGTCTTGCAATCGTCCCTCCGCCCTGCTACCCTTGGCTCCGGCGGAGGTGACGCATGGCCAACGAAGTCAAGGTCTGCAGCCATTGCCGTGAAGTGAACCCGGCCGATGCCCGCGAATGCCGCAGCTGCGGCCGCTACTTCATCCAGCATGCCGGCGGCGGCGACGCCGCCGCCGAGGGGCTGAAGCGGCCGGCCGTCATCTGCGCCATGCTGCTGCTCGTCTCCCTGTTCCTGCCCTGGTTCACGGTCCTGTTCTTTTCCGTCTCGGCCGTGCAGCTGCTGGGCCTGTTCCGCGGGACGGCGCGCATGACCCTGCAGCAGGGAGTCGCCTGGATCGGCGTGGCGCGCCTGTTCATCGCCCTCATCCCGGCCGGCAGCCTGGCGGTCATCCTGTTCGCCCTGCGCGGCTCCAGCGCCATCCTCATCGGCAAGCTGACCGGCCTGCTGCCGCTGGGGGTCTTCCTCATCTTCTTCGTTCAGGGCACGGGGGTGGTGGGCATGATGGGCGCCGGCTTCGTGGTCGCCATCCTGGCCGGCATCGGCCTGTTCGTCTTCAGCCGCGACTAGGCCGGCGGCCGCTCGCGCCGGCCGCTGACGGAGGAGCAGAAGGCGTGGAAGATGGCGCACACGCCGCCGCCGACGGCGAACAGCCCCCAGAAGAGCGGCCGGCCGAGGATGTCGGCGGCGCCGGGCCGCTCCAGCGGCGGCAGGGCGAGGCCCCAGGCCGCCAGGTAGCAGCCGGCGATGACCGCGCCGTGGCCGAAGAGCAGCAGCGCCAGCCGCCCGCCGCGGACGCCGATCCAGGCCAGGGCGACGCCGATGGCCATGGTCAGCGCCCCGAGGCCCGTGCCGCCGCGGGCGATCTGCACCGCTCCCCAGAAGAACGCCGCCACGCCGATCGCCAGGTCCAGCCCGCTGTAGATCTTCATGCCCCCCTCCTCCCCGCATCGGATCGCCTTCCTTGTACCGCAGCGGCGGCGCGGATGCAAGCCGGGGCGGCCGGCGATCAGCGTTCCTATTCCCGGAACGAGCCCGCCAGGTCGACGACGCACGCCCAGCCGTACAGCGGATGGGGGCCGTAGGCGACGCCGGCGTGGCTGAAGAGGGGATCGAAGAGCGCCCGGCGGTGGCCGCGGCCGGGCACGCCGTCGTCGACGATGAGCATCGCCACGATGGCCGGCGCCCGGTCGCGGCCGTAGGCGATGACCTCGCCCGCCGCCGCGCCCCCGCCCAGGGGTTGCAGGCGGGCCCCAGCCAGCCGGCCATAGCGGTTCATCCTCTCCAGAGGGTCGCTGCCGTCGCTCGCCAGGTGACCCGTGCCGCCGCGCAGCGCCTGGTCCACTACCAGGTCCCGAGCGGATAGCGCCAGCCCCCGCGATCCGGCGAGCGCGGGCGCGGCAGCGGCCGCCTCCAGGAAGGCGATGGCCTCGTCCACGGCGGCGACCCCCTCCTGGGTGAGGTAGTTCAGGCCGTCGTCCACGTACGAGAAGCGGTCGCGGAACGACTCGCGCAGCCGCCGCAGGCTCGCGGCGTATCCCCGGGGGTCGGTGCGGGCGCGGTTGATCTCGGCCAGCACTTCGCTCTCGAGCCGGGAATGGAACGACGGCGGCGCCGGCTCCGCCGCGAACGACAAGGTTCCCCACAGCAGGGCAACGACCGCAACGAGCCGCGCGCCCAAGGCGTCACACCCCCGGCGGGATCTTGTCGCGCATGAGCTCCCGCAGGCTGAAGCGGCGGCCGTCGGCGACGAAGCGGCCGTCGCCGACGGCGTGGAACGCCCGCTGCTCCCGGCGCCGCGGCTCGACCCAGGCGCGCAGCGCCTGGACGACGAAGAGGTCGTGGCGGCGGACATGGTCGACGACGCGGCACTCGATGTTGGCCAGGCACTCGCCGACCAGCGGCGCCCTGACGCGCGCCGCCGGCAGCGGCGTCAGCCTGAACTTGGCGAACTTGTCGGTGTCGGCGCCGCTGCAGGCGCCGATGGCCACCACCTTGCGGGCCAGGTCGACCCCGGGCACGGCGATGACGCATTCGCGCTCGCGCACCAGCGCCCGCCAGGAGTGGTTCCAGGCGCCGGTGACGAAGGCGATGCGCGGCGTGAAGTCCATGACCATGTGCCAGGAGAGGGTCATGAGGTTGCGTTCGCCGCCGGAGGCGGTGGCCAGCAGCACCACCGGCCCCGGCTCCAGCAGCAGGTATGCCCGAGGCAGCGGCAGCTTTTCCATGCCGCCGCCGTCAGCGGCCGCGCGGGAACGGCTCGGGCCTGTACTCGCGGGGCGGGTTCTTCCCCAGCTCCTCCAGCAGCCAGGCCACCGCCTTCTCGATCTGCGGGTCATGGCCGGCGATCACCGCGGACGGCGTCCACTCGACCTCGATGTCGGGCGCCACGCCCTCGTTCTCCACCGTGTGCCGGCCGTCGACGTCGACGAAGGAGACCGACGGCGCCGTCACGTAGCCGCCGTCCATCAGCGGCGGGTAATCGGTGATGCCGACCAGGCCGCCCCAGGTGCGCTTACCGACCAGCGGGCCGATCTTCTGCTGCTTGAAATAATAGGGCATGGCGTCGCCGCCCGAGCCGGCGTACTCGTTGACCAGCATGGCCTTGGGCCCGAAGTTCGCCGCCTGCGGCGTCCGGCCCAGCTCGCCCCAGCGCCCCTGCCAGTAGTTCATCAGCGGCCGGCGCAGCAGGTCGATGATGTAGTCGGCGGCGTAGCCGCCGCCGTTGAAGCGCTCGTCGAGGACCATCCCCTGCTTCGACAGCTGCGAGAAGTAGTAGCGGTTGAAGAAGGTGTAGCCGTCCACCGCCGTGTCGGGCAGGTAGACGTAGCCGAGCCGGCCGTCGCTGAGCTTCTCCACCAGCTGCCGGTTCTCCTCGATCTTCTCGCGGAAGCGCAGGTCGCCCTCGCTCTCGATGGGGACCACGGTCACCTCCCGGGCGCCGGCCGGCTGCGGCCTGTCGTTGACCAGCAGGCGCACCTGGCGGCCGGCGCTGCCCAGGAAGTAGGAGTAGAAATTCGCGGCCGGGTCCAGCTCGCGGCCGTCCACGGCCAGCAGGTAGCTTCCCTCCTCGACGCGGCTGCCCGGCTCGGAAAGGGGCGAGCGCAGCTCGGGGTTCCAGCTCTCGCCGCGGTAGACCTTCTTCAGGTAGAAGCGGCCGTCGCGGACGCCGATGTCGGCGCCCAGCAGCCCGACCGGCGCCTGCTTGATGCGCGGCTGCTCGCCGCCGCCGCGGTAGGCGTGGCCCACGCAGAGCTCGCCGATCATCTGGCCGATGAGGTAGTTCAGGTCGTCGCGGTGGGAGACATAGGGCAGGTACGACTCGTAGCGCTCCCAGACCGCCGGCCAGTCCTGGCCGTGCATGCCGGGATCGTAGAAGTAGTCGCGCTCGATGCGCCAGGCGTCGCGCAGCATCTGCCGCCATTCGCTCCGCGGCTCGCGGTAGACCGCGATCTCCTGCGTCCGCAGCCGGCCCTTGCCGGGCTCGGCCTTGGCCGCGTCCACGATGAACCAGTCGCGCTTATGGCGGGTGAGCATCTTCTTGCCGTCGGCGGAGAGCTCGAAGGAGGCGATGTCGCCGGCCAGGACCTCGCTCTCGCGCTTCTCCAGGTCGAAGACGCTCAGGGTGACGCTCTCGTCGACCTCGGTCTCGCTGCGCCGGCGCTTGACGCGCTCGCTGTAGAAGAGCTTGTTCTCCCCGGCCTGGAGGCTGACATAGGGCCGGGTGGGGACGGGCAGGGCGATGATGCGTCCGGCGATCCCCTCCAGGTCGATGCGCACGGGCGCGGCCGCGGCGGCCTTCTTGCCCTCCTCTCCCTTCTTCTTGTCCGCCTCCTTCTTCTCCTCCTTCTTTCACTCCTCCTCGTCGCTCTGCGCCTTCAGCGGCGACGGCTCGGCGGCGGACAGGACCGCCAGGTAGAGGTTGGCCACCGGCTCGTGGGGGTACTCGGAGAGGTCGACCCAGCCCATGTCGTGGGCCAGGTTGGTCGAGGCGGCGAAATAGAGGAACTTGCCGTTGCGGTCGAAGGTCGGGGAGAAGGCGTCGCTCATGCCGTCGGTCAGGCGGAACGCCTTGCCGTCGGCGACGCGGTACAGCCAGAGGTCGCGCAGGTTGTTCGCCCCGTGCCGCGTGTAGCACAGCCACTGCGAGTCGGGCGACCAGGAGTATTCGGGGACGCAGATGAACTTGGGGTCGACGGCGACGCGGCCGACCTTGCCGGAGGCGACGTCGGCCAGGTAGACCGCCTGGCGGTTGTCGACGAACGCGATGCGCTTGGAATCGGGGGACCACAGCGGCGCGCCATAGTACGCCTTCTCGGGCAGGGCGATGACGCGGGGGGACCGCTCTCCCTTCTGGTCGCGGATGAATAGGGCGTACTCGCCCGGCTCGTCGCTGAAGTAGGCGATCGAGCCGCCGTCGGGCGACCAGGCCGGCTCGCGTTCGGCGCTGGCCGGCGTGCGGGTGAGGTTGCGGATGTCCCCCTTCTCCGCCGGCACGGTGACGATCTCGCCGCGGGCCTCGAACACGGCGCGCTTGCCGCCGGGGGAGAGGTGGGCGCTGAAGATCAGTTCCCCGGCCGGGACGATCCCCGGCCGGGCGAGGACGCGCTCGCTGGGGACGTCGACGGCCAGCTTCGTCACCGCGCCGTCGCGCAGCAGGTGCAGGCGTCCCTCGCGCTCGAAGACGACGACGCCGTCGCGCACGCCGAAGGACTTGACGTCGGCGCCGGTGAAGCGCGTCAGCGGCTCAACCTCATGGCTCCCGGCGCTGTAGCGGTACAGGTTCATGACGCGGTCGCGGTCGGACAGGAAGTACACCCACTCCCCGGAGAAGCGCGGGAAGGTGTCGTTGCTGCCGGGGTGGGGCACCTTGTCGGCGGCGAGCGTCTTCAGGTCCAGGACCCAGATGAACGGCGCATTGCCGCCGCGGTAGCGGCGCCAGGTCTCGAAGGACTGGCGGTTGGAGAGCGACGTGTAGGCGAAGAGGCGGCCGTCGGCGGACATCGAGCCCAGCCAGGCCATGGGCATGGGCATCTCCTCGGGGTTGCCGCCCTCGACGGGGACGCGGAAGATCCGCGCGTAGCGGTTGCTGCTGGCACGGGTGCTGGCGAACAGCACCGAGCGGCCGTCGGCGGACCAGCCCGTGACCTGGTCGGCGCCGGGGTGGAACGTCAGCCGCCGCGGCTCGCCGCCGGCGGCCGGCACGACATACACGTCCATGTTCTCGTCGTACTGGCCGCTGAAGGCGACCCAGCGGCCGTCGGGCGAGAAGAACGGCGACGACTCCGAGCCGGGATGGCTGGTCAGCTGCGCGGCCGGGCCGCCGGCCAGGGAGCAGGTCCACAGGTCGCCGCCGTACTGGAAGACGATGCGCCCGGCGCAGACGTCGGGATTGCGCAGCAGGCGCGCGTCATCGAGGGCGGCGAGCGGGGCGAGAAAGAGCCCCAGCAGCACGAAGCAGAAGAACACGGTTTGGGCAAGCATCATCCGCTGCGATCGCGTCACGGTCCACCTCCACGATTGGTTGGACTTGCCCGCGTCGGCGCGGGCTTCATCTCCTACTACTCGCCGCCGGCATGAAAGGTTCAGCCCCCGGCGCCGGCGGCGGCGCGCAGGCGGCGCAGCACCTTCTCCCAGGAGCGGGTGGTCACGAAGCTTTCCTCGATCTGGCCGATCATGCGCTCGAGCTTCCTCATCGGCACGGCGAAGGTGAGCTCGCCGGCGCCGACGCAGGGGCGGGCCGAGACGTCGAACATGCCCAGCACGCAGCGGGGGGCGGCCTTGCGGTTCTCCAGGAAGGGGTACTGGATCACCGAGGCGCAGCCCGAGGCGAAGGGGGCGATGACGCCGAACGGATCGGTCTCCTCGAAGTTGGCCAGGGTGAACAGGCCGGACAAGGCGTCGGGCGCGGCGAAGAAGATCGCCGCCTCGGGCTCGTCGGCGCCCGCCAGCGCGTCCCAGCGCTTCAGCACCAGGCAGCGCCCCGGTGCCTGCCACTCCGGCATGTGCTTCATCAGCTCGCGCACCGTGGCGGGGTCCTTCTTGTAGCGCTCCCCCTCCATCTTGCCGGGGATGCCCGACGACAGGAAGTGCTCGAAATCGGGCCGTTGCGGCGCCGGGAAGCCGCAGAAGCGCTTGCCGCAGCCGAGCGCCGGCTCGTCCAGGCACAGGGGCTCCCCTTTCCGCGCCCGGCCCAGGTCGGCGATAAAGCAGCGCCAGCCCTTGCTCTTCGGCTCCGTCTTCATCCCGGGCGGCGGCGCGTCGGCGTAGAAGAAGGCGACCGGCGGCTCGGCGCCGGGGAAATACCTCGCGAACAGCGCGGCAAACCTTTCCTTCAGCCTCGGGTCCATGCCCGGATTGTAGGCGAACGCCGGGGAAATGGCAACCGGCGGCCGCGGTTCAGGCGATGGGGTCGACGGCCAGCGACGCTCGGCCCTCGTGCCAGCGCCGGTTGAGGTGCCGCACCTCGCGCTTGATGGCCCAGGCGGTGATGACCGCGGCCGATGCGTCGGCCAGCGGGCCGGCCAGCCAGACGCCGTCGATGCCCAGCAGCGGCGGCAGCAGCAGCACCAGCGGGATCAGCAGGATCACCTGCCGCAGCATGTTGAGGACCATGGAGATGCGGGCCTTGCCGATGGCCTGGAAGAAGTTGGAGCTGACCACCTGCGGCCCCACCGCCGGGAAGGCGGCCAGCAGGATGCGCATGCCGCGCGTGCCGATGGCCAGCAGCCGGGGATCGTGGCGGCTGAACAGGCCGATGATGGCCGCCGGGAAGAGCTGCACCAGCAGGAAGCCGGCGCCGGTGATGGCGGCGGCGGCGACCAGCGCGATCTTCAGCGTCCGCTTCACCCGCAGGAACTGCCGCGCCCCGTAGTTGAAGCCGATGATCGGCTGCGCCGCCATGTTGACGGCGATCACGCAGAAGACGGCCATCATGGCCGCGCCGTTGATGATGCCCATGGCGCCCACCGCCAGGTCGCCGCCGAAGCGGATCAGCTGGATGTTGAACAGGGCGTTGACCACGCTGCCGGCCAGCTGCATGGCGAACGGAGCCATGCCGATGGCCAAGATGTCGCGGACGATGGGCCGCTCCAGGCGGAGATTGCGCCGCCGCAGCCGCAGCAGGCCGCGCCGGCCGGTGAAGTGGGCCAGCACCCAGGCGCAGGTGGCGGCCATGGAGATCACCGTGGCCAGGGCGGCGCCGGCCACCCCCATCTTGAACACGAAGATGAAGATCGGGTCGAGGACGATGTTCATCGCGGCGCCCAGGATCATGGTGGTCATGGCGACGCGGGCGTGGCCCTCGGCGCGGATCAGGTTGTTGAGGCCGAAGCCCACGCCCTGGAACACGTTGCCCAGCAGGATGATGGTGATGTACTCGCGGGCGTAGCCAAGCGTCTGCGCGCCGGCGCCGAATATCCTCAGGACGGGATCGCGCAGCAGCAGCCCCAGGACGCTGACGGCCAGGGAGATGCCGGCCAGCAGCACGAAGGCATGGCCCAGGATCTTCTCCGCCTCGCCGCGCTTCCCCTCGCCCAGGCGGATCGACACCAGCGCGGCCGAGCCCATGCCCACCAGCATGCCGAAGGCCATGGCGATGATCATGATCGGGAAGGTGACGGTCAGGCCGGAAAGGGCCAGCGGCCCGACGCCCTGGCCGATGTAGACGCGGTCGACGAGGTTGTAGAGGGTATTGGCCGCCACGCCGATGATGGCGGGGACGAAATACCTCCAGAGCAGTTTTCCGACCGGGGCCTGGCCCAGTTCCTGGGAATTGTCCACTCGCGTTCTCCGGAAAGATGAAGGGGATCGTGCTAAGGAGCGATTATAAACCAAAACCGCGCCGGTGACAAATAAGGCTCCCTTGAAAAACATCCGCGCCGCCGGTACAGTGTACGCCGGCGCCCGCGCGGCGCCCTGGCGAGGAGGCGGCCATGAAACGGATTCCCTGGACGGTGCTGCTGCTGGCGGCCGCGACCGGAGCGGCCGCGGAGTTCCCCAACCTGCGCCGCATCGCGGTGGATGCGCCCTCATGCCGGGAGATCGTGGTCATCGGCAACGTCCAGGGCCCGCCCGGCCGCGACCTCCTGGCGCTGGTCGACGCGGCCGGCAACCTGGTCGTGCCCGAGCTCCCCGACGAGCTGGCCGCGATCGACCAGGCGCTCGTCTCCCCCGGCAAGGACCTGCTGCTGTCCGTTTCCAGCGGCGAGGGGCACCAGGCGGTCAACCTCTACCGCCTCGCCGAGCTGGCCGCGGGCGCTCCCCTCTCCCGCGTCGAACCCTACCCGTACTCGTGGAGCGACATCCGCTGGGTGGGCGCCGGCGTCGTCCGCTTCCGCGCCGCGGGCGACTATGGGAAGCTCGATCCCGCGACGCGCCGGCCGGCGGCGCGCCCGGACATGGACGACGGTGAGCGCGAGTGGGAGTGGCACGTCGCCGCGGATCGCTTTCGCGCGGCCGGCCCTTGAACGTCCGCGCGCGCCGGGGCTTGATTTTTCGTTTCCCCTCGTCTACCATTACGCGGTCCCAGGAGGGCGCATGAAAAAAGCATGGATCGTCATCATCGTTCTCGCGAGCGCCGGCCTGGTCCAGGCGCAGAGCATCGACGTCAGCGCCAACTTCGGCATCCTCACCCGCGGCGATTTCGACTTCAAGCCGCTGGTCTTCTCGGGGAACGTCACCTTCGACGTCGCCGTCGGCGGCCTGTTCATGGTCAGCCCGGAGTGCACGCTGTACGTGAACAACAAGTTCGAGACCGACTCGCTGCTCCTGGCGCCGGGCGGCACCTTCAACTTCACCCGCGGCCAGCTGTTCGTCGGCGCCGGCATCGTCAAGGAGATCTGGCTGAAGTCCACCGGCCTGTCGATCCCGTTGGAGCTGAAGCTCCAGGCCGGGGTCCGCGCCAGCAAGTTCCGCCTGGGCGCCTACATGCTGACCGCCTGGAAGGAGCTGTTCAGCGACCTCTCCTTCGGCTTCACGCTCGGATTCGCGCTGTAGGCTTCCCGGCTCCCCGCCGCGCGCCGCCCCGCCGGATCGTTCCCTTTCCCGCTCTCAGCGCCCGGCCGCCCGGCCGCTGAAGTGCACGAAGGAAAAGCACTCGGGGATGTGCGAGTCGTAGACGCCGTGGGCGTTCAGGCACCAGCCCGGCGCCGGCTTGCGCGCCGGGTCGCCCAGCGGCTCGAAGCGCGAGAAGTCGACGCGCAGGACGTCGCCCTCGCGGGGCGGCAGCGGGCGGCCGGCGAACAGCGGACCCAGCCCCTGCCAGGGAAAGGCCAGCTCGACGGTCCAGCCCGAGCCGGCACGGGCGGGGTCGTTGAGCGGGCCGTCGACGTGAACGGCGGCCTCCAGCCCCTGCAGGTCCCAGTCGAGGAAGGCCCAGCGCTTGCCGCGCGGGTGGCGGCCGAAGCGCGAAGCGTCCTGGAAGCCGCCCAGCAGGTCGACGTCGCGCCGCCGCGGGTCGTACTCGGGCGCGTCGAAGCGGCCGCCCGGCTTCAGAGCGTCCTGCCAGACGAAGAATGCCTCGTAGACCGTGCCCAGGGCGTTGATCTCGAACTCGTAATAGCAGTCGTCCCCGGCGATGAAGACCTCGACGTCGTTGTCGTTCCAGACGAACGAGTCGCGCCGGGTGAGCGTGGCGCGGACATGGGGCTCCTCGACGCGGAAGGCGACGTACAGGGCGCGGTCGTCCCACAGGCAGGCGATGCGGGTGTCCAGCGGCGCCGGGGCGCCCGTCACCAGGTCGACGAACGGCGGCGAGAGCGGCGCCTCCCGCCATGCCTCCTCGTCGAGGCGGCCGTCGACGCGGATGGGGCCCGGCGCGCGGAAGCAGGTGTAATGCGCCAGCTGATCCTCGGGGTTCCCGTATCCTCCCTGCATGCTGTCGTCACTCCCTGCCGCAGGATGATTCCAGCCTGTTCAAAAGGAAGGCTGCCCAGCTGCTCGGATGCCGAGCTTCCTCCCCGGCCGGGGTCCTCCACTTCCTGATCTTGTCGCTTAGGCTGTCGGCCCTGCCTTCCGCGTCCACCCAGCAGGCCGGCAGATAGGCGGCCGCATCCTCCGGCCGGGCGGCCTCGAAGGAGAGGAAGCAGTAGCGGCCGCCGACCTTGAGTTCGGGCTCGGCGACGAACGCCGCGTCGCCGCCGCGCTCCAGGATGAACGACTTGCGGGTCCGGCATTCCGCGCTCGGGTTCAGCATGAGGACGGAGACCTTGAATTCCCCCGACAGGGGAGGGCCGGCAAGCAAGCGGATGGCCCGGCAGCGGTAGAAGCGGTCAAAGGCCGCGGGAGGGCAGCCGCCTTCCGGGCCGCCGTCCTGGGAATGAAGCGGATTCTCCTGCTCCAGGGAGACGATCTCGGCGACCAGGGCCTGGGCCACCTCCTTCAGGATCGGCTTCTCGTCCGTGCGATGCGCCTGCCAGACGGCGTCCTGCACGGCATGGGCGTCCTGTTCCCGGTCGGCCCGCAGCAGCTCCCGGGGGGCTTCCGCGCTCCCCGCCCCAGCGGAATCCTTGAAGCTGAAGACATAGGACTGGCCCTCTTTCAGTTCGTACTCGATCCCCGAATGCGGCACCAGGAGCCAGGCGTGCCCCTGCTCCCTGCAATTCTCGTCGTACCAGGCCCAGGCGTCGAGCGTCAGCCGGACATGCAGCGTGTCCGGCGCCTCGGGGCCATAGAGCGTCCGCAGGGCAAGGCACTGCATGTCCATGTAGGTGCGGGCCGGGATTCGCTTGCACTTCTCGAAGACCTCCCTTGTGCTGATGCGCTCCACCTTGACCACGACGGACTGGGCGATGGAGCCGGCCACATCATCAAGCTTCCCGGGCATGATGCCTCCGGCGAATCCGGCCCAGGCGATCCCGACCAGCAGCAAGAGCAGCCACACCCTCGCGTTTTCACTCATCGCGTCACTATAGTGAGGCCGGTGGCGAATGTCAATTCGCTCCTCGTCGGCGGCCCGTGTCCAGCCCGGCATGGCGACGGATCTTCTGCCTGTTTATTTTTTCTCCCATTTGTATTACAATGCCGGCTACCAGGAGGGAACAACATGCCAGACAAGGGAACCAAGAAAAAGCTGACCCACGTGGAGGGAGAGGCGGCCTCTTCGCCCGCCGCCGAGGCGCGGACATTCGTCCCCGCTCCCGAGAGCAAGGCCAAGGCCGGGAAGTTCCGCCTCTTCGCGGTCCTCTCCTGGATCGTGGCCATCGGGCTGGAGGTCGCCGCCATCCTGCAGCTGCGGGTGCAGCCGATCAAGACGTGGCTGCTCATCGTGCTGATCGCCGCCGACCTGGTCTTCGCCGTCATCGGCAACCTGCTGTGGAAGAAGGCCAACCGCTTCGACCCGGCCTCGGAGAAGCAGAAGGTCCGGTTCTTCGTGCAGAACCAGCTGGGCGCGATCATCGCCGTCATCGCCTTCCTGCCCCTGGTGCTGCTCATCCTCACCAACAAGGACCTGAAGGGCAAGCAGAAGGGCCTGGTCGGCGCCGTCGCCGTGGTGGCGCTGCTGATCGCCGGCTTCACCGGCATCGACTTCAACCCGCCGTCGCAGGAGCAGTATGCCCAGCAGACGGCCCAGGTCGAGCAGCTCACCGGCCAGAACCACGTCTACTGGACCAAGTCGGGATCGAAGTATCACCTGTACTCCGACTGCCAGCACATCAACACCAGCAAGACCGACGAGATCTTCGAAGGCACCGTGGCCCAGGCGCGCGAGCTGAAGAACATCACCGAGCTCTGCAAGACCTGCGAGGCCCGCTGGACCAAGGAGCATGCCGCCGCCGAGGTCCCGGCGCCGGCGGCGGAGGTTCCGGCGACCGAGCTGCCGGCGGGCGAACCCGTGCCCGTGCCCGTCAACTAGGCGTTTCGCCGCGCCATTGCCCAAGCCGCTCCGGGAGCGTTCCGGAGCGGCTTTTTTTTGCTGCCTCGGCCCGCCAGCGGGCCATGGTACTCGGGTGGATCCCCCCTGACCCTTCGCGCGATCAGGAGCGAAAAAACGTCTTCAGGCCGGCGTCTCGCCGGGCGGCGCCGGCGTGCCGCGCGGGAGTTCGCCCGGACGGTTCCCCGGCAAGGGCCGGGGCCGCCGCTCACTCCAGGATGAACTCGGGGCCTTCGGCGAAGATCCAGGGGCAGCGGGCCGAGATCACGCGGATGTGCCAGCGGACGCCGTTCCCCGAGGGCGGGCCGTCGATCGAGCCGGTCATGCCGTGGGGGCGACCCCAAATGTTCCAGGTGCGGTGGCCGTTGTTGGCGACATCCTCGAAGAGGCGCGAGTACTTCGAGAACGAGGCCCCGCCGCTGGGGCGGTAGTAGGCCTCGATGTGCACCCCGCCATGGAGGGCGGGCGCGCTCCACATGATGGTCTTGTGGCCGCCGCGCTCCAGGCGCTCGTTGGCGTGGGGCTCGGACACGCTGATCCCCGGGGAGACGATCTCGAACCAGCGCCCGGTGGCGATCACGGCCCGGCCGTCGCTGCCCCGGCCGCTGATCTGGAAGCGGAAGCGCTGCCCCGCCACGGGCGGGAAGGATGAATTGCGGTTCGGCAGCTGGCCGACGATCCAGTGGAAGCGGCCGTAGGCCCGGCCGGGATCGACGCTGGTGGCGATGGTCCAGGTGCCGCCCGCCTCGCGCAGCACGTTGATCACCAGCTCGCCGTCGATGTTGCGGGCGTTCCAGCCCAGCGAAAAGTCGTGGCTGAGGGTCAGGGGCGCCAGCGGCGACGAGATGGTGATCGAGCCGGCGGACGCGGAAGGTTCTTCCGCCGGCTCCTCCGCCGGCGGCGCGGCCAGGGAGAAGGGGGCGTCGCTGAAATCGGACAGGCTGCCGTCCGGGGTCATGACCCGGACATAGTAGGCGTTCCGGCCCTCGGCGGCATAGGTCCCGCTGACGTAGCCATTGTGCCAGGCCAGGAAGGAGCTGCCGCAGGGAGAATGCCCGGACTGGGCGTCGGGGTAGAGCCGGCCCACGCGGTTGGCCGCTGCCGTGCCGCCGCGGTACAGCTCCAGGACCAGGTCCCGGCCGGGAAGGTTGGAATACTCGTAGCGCACCCCGCCGTCCGCGCCGATGACAAGGGCCTCGCCGCCGTTGGGGCTGATGACGTGAAGCATCGGCGCCGCAGGCGTGATCGAGAAGGCCCCGCTCTGGCCCGTGGTCGCGCCGAGGATCTCGACGACATGGATGCGGTAGTCGTCGCCGCTCCCGGCGCTGCCGGAGCCCAGCTCCCCCACCGTCCATGAGAAGGACCCGGCGGCGGCGGGGATGCGGTTCTCGATGAGCCCCAGCCGGTCGCCGCCGACGCCGCGGTAGAGCGCGATGCGCACGTCGCCCGCGACATCGGTGGCCGTCCAGCGGATCGTGGCCACGCATCCCGTGCGCAGTGTTTCCCCGGCCACGGGGCTGGTCACCGTGATGGAGGCGGCGGGAAGCAGGAGGCCGCTCAGTCCGGCCAGCGCGATCAGGCAAAAAAACAAGTTCTTTTTCATGTTCATCTCCACATTGCTGCCAGGTGATTCTATGCGAGAACGAGGGGAATATCTCACTCGCACGACAAGGCGGCGTGCTGCCGGTCCGGGCGGCAGTGCCGCCGACGCGGCTCCCTAGCGCGAACGCCTTGCCTGCTGGACGCCGAGCAGCAGCCGCCACTCCAGCAGCGCCAGGCGCAGCTCGCAGGTCGGCAGCACCAGGTCGGCGGCGCGGCCCGTTTCGGCATGGATGCGCGAGGTCCTTTTCCCCGCCGAGAGCGTGTGGGCGTTGCCGGTCATCTCCCAGCGCTTCCTGCGTCCGGCAAGAACGCCGGCGAGCGCCGCCAGCGCCTCGTCGCACAGGGCGCGGCTGCCCTGGATGTCGGCCTCGAGGAAGCGGCCGAGCAGGCGCCGCTCGCGGCCGGTCGCCGCCCTGAGGTCGCCGTCATCGTCGCGGAAGAATCGGTAGGCCATGGCTGCTCCTCTCAGCGGGAATAGACAGGATAGGCCGTCTGGATGCGACCGCCCTGGAAATACCCCTCGATGGTGAATCCGAGCCCCGACGGGCCGCGGAAGCTCTCGCCGCTGCGCCGCCCCTTGCGGAAGGCGCCCAGGACGGCGGCGATCACCTGCGCCCGCGTCAGCCGGTCGGGATAAAAGGTCGAGAACTTGGTGCGGCCGCGCCGCCCGATCCAGACCACGGCGGTGTAGACGCCGGAGCGACCGGGGCGGTCGATGACGCGCGCCACGCCGCTGCCATGGGGGTCGACGCCGCCGGGGCGGGAGTGGAAGCCGACCGGCTTGCCGCGGCGGTTGATCTCGCCGGCGAAGAGGTGGGTCAGGTTGATCGGCGGCGTGGTGTCGGACCAGACGCGGACACGGTGGTCGATCCTCCGCTCGCCGGCCGCGCCGGGTCCCGGCAGGCGCAGTCCCGGCCCGGCCAGAACCAGCCCCGGCAGCAGCGCCAGCAGGACCAGCAGGACGGGACCACGTTTCATGGCCGGAGACTATCCGCTCCCCCTCCTGAAGTCAAGCGGTCGCCCGCGTCGTCGCTCAGCGTCCCGTCACCGCCAGGTAGCCGACCACCTTCAGGCGGTACGCGACGGCCGCGTCGGTCGCCTGGTCAAGGGCCTGCTGCCTCATGGCCTGGGCTTCCAGGAGATCGGACACGTCGCTCAGGCCGTTCTCGAAGCTGTCCTCGTTGACCTTGAGGTTCTCCTCGGCCTGGGCCAGGGCCGCCTGCGCCAGTTGGACCAGCTTCGCCGCGTCGTTCAGGTCCTGCCAGGCCTTCTCCATCTGGATGAGCAGCGCCTCGGACCTGTCCTGGAGGTTGTTGCGGGCGATCCTCTCGCGGGCCTTGCGCTCGCCCATGGCATGGGCGGCTTCCCACCAGCCGGAAAGCGGGACCGAGACGCTCCCGTAGACCATGCCGTTGGTGGTCCCCTTGGCGTCGTCGGCCTTCATGTAGATGCCGGCCAGGCCGATGCCCGCCTGGGGCAGGAATTCGCCGAGCTTCAGCCGGCTCTGCAGGCCCTCCGCGCGGACGGCCGCCTGCAGCAGCTTGTATTCCGGCCGCGCCGGCAGCACGGCCCGGTGGTCGGCCTTGAAGGAATCGGGGGGGCCGTCGGCCGGGGGCGCCGCCTCCAGCTCGAGCGGCGGGTCGTAGGGGATGCCGATGTGCTGGCAGAGGGCCATGGCCGAGATCTCGCGGCCGTTGCGGAGCTTGGAGCGGTTGACCATCAGCTCGGCGAGCTTCAGCCTGACCTTCAGGACCTCGTTCTTCGTCGCCAGGCCGGCCTCATAGGCCGCCTCGACCTTGACCTGCAGGCGCCGGAGGAGATCCTCGTAGGCGGCGGCCGTCTGCAGCTTCTGCTCCAGGGCGACCACCCGCCAGTATTGCTCCTCGGTGGAGAGGAGCGCCTCGCTGCGGGCCAGCCGCTCCTTGTAGCCGCCGGCCTCGACGCCGAGGGCGGCCAGCCTGTTGCCGTTGACGATGCGCCCGCCGGCGAAGACCGGCTGGACGGCGTTGAGCAGCCCGAAGGTCCCCTTGCCGAACATGCCGATCGACGAGGAGGGGAAATAGGCGAACTGGGTGGCGAAGGGCAGGTGGGCCGGGTTGCCGTCGTAGACCGGCAGGTTGCCGCCCTCGATGGTGAACTGGAAAAGCGGCTTGTCGGCCTTGAACGAGGCCCCGCCGGCGCTCAGCGCGGGAAAGAACTTCGTGAAGGCCGCTTGTTTCGCCTCGCGGGCGGCCTCGGCCTCCAGGCGGCTGTTGCGGATGCCGGCGTTGTTCTCCAGGGCCAGGCGCCGGCTCTGCTCGAGCGTCAGTTTCTCCGCGGGCAGGAGCGCGCCGGCCGCCAGCAGCCATGCCGCCGCGCAGATGAGCGGTGTCTTGTTCATGCGGGTTCCCCCTTCCCATGGGCCACGGGCTCGTTCCGATGCAGAAGATAGTACAGGATCGGCAGGATGAGCAGGGAGAGGACGAGGGCGAAGAGCAGGCCGAAGCAGATGACCGAGCCCAGCGGCCCCCACAGGGAGGAGCCGCTCAGGATCATGGGCACGACGCCGACGGCGGCGGCCATGGCGGTCAGGAAGATCGGCCGCATGCGGCGCTTGCCGGCGGCGATGGCCGCCTCCTCCGCCCCGCACCCCTGCTCGCGGCGGAGCTCATCGGCGTACTGGACGTAGATGATGCCGTTGCGGACGACGATGCCGAACAGGGCGATCAGCCCGATGAAGGCGGTGACGCTGAACGGGTAGCCCGTCACCAGGATGCCGAAGGCGGCGCCGAAGAGGGTCAGGGGCATGATGATCATGATCAGGAGCGACTTCTTCAGGCTGCGGAACTCGAACATCAGGATGAGGAAGATCAGGATGATGGTGACGATCATGGCGTAATAGAAGGGCGTGAAGTAGTCCCGGCTCATCTCCAGCTCGCCGCCGTATTCGATGCGGACGCCGTCGGGGAGGTCCAGGCCGTCGATCAGCGGCTTCACCTTGCGGGTGACGGCGGACGCGTACACGCCCCGCTCCACCTCGGCCAGCACGCTCAGCGTCCGCACCCCGTTGCGGCGGACGATGTCGCCCTCGCTCCATGAGGGGCGGAGCTCGGCCAGCTGGCGGAGCGGCACCGAGGCTCCCAGGAGGGGCGAGGTGAGGTAGAGGTTCTCCAGGTCGGCCGGGCCGGCATGCGCCATGCCCTCGAACTTCAGCCGCACCGGCAGCGGGTAATCGCCCTCCCAGACCGTGGCCGCGGGCAGCCCCTTGGTGCCGGTCATGAGCGAATAGCCGAACATGGCCCGGGGAAAGCCCAGCCGGTTGGCCTCGTCCTTGCGGACCTTCACGTCCACGCCCTGGAGCGGCTGCCGGAAGTCGCTGCGCACCAGGTCCACGCCCCGGGCCGCCCGGAGGATGGCCGCCACCTTGCCGGCGGTCGCCTTCAGGTCGCGGATGTCGTCGCCGCTGATGCGCACCTCGATCGGCTCGACGAAGTTGACCAGCTCCAGCTGCTTCCACTTGACCTCGGCCGACGGGTAGCGGCCGGCGAAATTCCGGCTGTATTCGTCGAGGATGTCCAGGGTGTCCTGGTTGGAACGGGTCAGGACGACCAGCTGGCCGAGGTCCCGCGAGGGAAAGCGCGGGGCATAGATGGAATGAAAGCGCGGCGAGCTGGTGCCGACGAAGGCGGTCACCACCTTGACCCGGGCGTCCTTCATCAGCTGTCCCTCGAGGTCCCGCATCACGGCGTCGGTCTCCTGCAGCGAGCTCCCCGCGGGCAGCGTGACCTCGACCGCGAACTGGTTGCGCTCGATCTTGGGGAAGGGCTGGGTGGGGACCATGAAGATGATGGCCAGGCCGGCGGCGAAGGAGACGGCGCTGGCGGCGATGACCAGCGCCTTCCTCTTGAAGACCCTCTCCACGATGCGGTCGTAATGCCGCTGCAGCCCGGACAGGAAGGCGGCCTTGCGGCCGGTCCGGTTGACGCGCACGCCCTGGCGGATGAAGCGGAAGCACATGAGCGGGGTCAGCAGCGAGGCGGCCAGCAGCGAGGCGGTCAGGGAGGTGATGACCGTCGGCGGCATGGAGCGGATGAAGTCGCCGGCCATGCCGGACAGGAAGAAGCGCATGGGCACGAAGCAGCAGATGATGATGACGGTGGCCGCGAAGACCGAGGGGAAGAGCTCCCTGACGCTGAGCGACGCCGCCGCGCGGCGGTCGAGGCCCAGGTCGAGCTTCTCGACGTAGTTGTCGATGATGACGATGGGATCGTCGACGACCAGCCCCAGGACCAGGATGAGCGACGCCAGGGAGACCGTCTGCAGGTCGATGCCGAAGGCCCACAGGATGCCCAGGGTGGACAGGATGGTGATCGGGATGGTCGCGGCCGCGGCCAGGGCCACGCGGCCGGGAAGCAGGATCAGGGTCACGGCGATGACCGACAGGATGGCGATGGCGAATTCCCTCAGGAAGCTGCCGATGGAGCGGGCCACCGCCTCGGGGATGTTGGAGATGATATCGACCTTGACGTCGGCGGGGAGGGTCCTGCGGAAGCCGGCGATCACCCGGCCGACGTCCCGGCCGAAGTCCACGATGTTGTTCCCGCCCTGCATCTCCAGCGAGACGACCAGGCACTTCTTGCCGTTGACCCGGACGGCCGACTGCGGCTCCTCGTACTCGCGGACGACGCGCGCCACGTCCTTCAGGCGCACGACCGTGCCGAGGGGATCGGCGTAGACGATCTGCTCGGCCAGGTCGTTCTCCGTCCGGTAGCTGGCGGGAACGTGCAGGGGGCGGACGAGCCGGCCGTCGTCCAGTTCGCCGGCGTAGCCGGCCCCGCTCTGGGGGATGATGGCGGCGGCCAGGGTCAGGGGCCGGATGCCGTAGCGGGCCAGCCGGGCGTTGTCGAGATAGACGCCGATCTCCTCCCTCTGGGCGCCGTAGCGCTTGACGCGGGAAACCGAGGGGACGCGGCGGACGTCGCTCTCCAGCCGCCGGATGCAGTCCTCCAGCTGCCGGTAGGTCTTGCCGTCGGAGCGCACCGACAGCAGCAGCGCCGAGGTGTTGCCGAAGTCGTTGTCGGCGGTGAGCGATATCAGGCCCGCGGGAAGCTGGGGCTTGAGCTCGTTCAGGCCGTGGCGGAGCTTCAGCCAGAAGCCGTCGGGGTCCTTCTCGTCCTCCGCGACCTCGACATAGACGATCATCACGTTCTCGCGGGACAGCGAGTGCGTCCGGGAGCGCCGGACCGACTTGTACTGAAAAAGGTACTTTTCCACCTTGTCGGTGACCTCGGCCTCGACCTGCTCCGCGGAGGCGCCGGGATAGACGCCCACGATGATCCCCTGGCGGACCTTGATCTCGGGGAACTCGTCCCGGGGCATCTTGACCAGGGCGACGACCCCGGCGACGATCAGGATCACGACGAGCACGGCGACCGGCTGCTGGTAGCGCAGCAGGACGTCGATCAGCTGGCGCTTCTTTTCCGTCATGGGGGAGCTCCCTTGCCGGCTCTACCGTTCGACGGCCTGGACGGCCGCACCGTCGACGAGCTTGTGCTGGCCGTAGACGACGACCGCGTCCCCCGCGGTCAGCCCCTCCGTGATGCGGATGCCGTTCTGCAGCAGCTCGCCGAGCCGGACGGTGCGCACGAAGGCCCTGGCGCCGGCCGCGTCGAGGCAATAGACGTAGTGGCGGCCGGTCTCGTCGACCAGGACGGCCCGGTTGGGGATGACCAGCCCGCTGCTCCTCTCCAGCCCCTTGACGACCGCCGTGCAGACCATGCCGGGCTTGATGGCCCGGTCGGGATTGGCGACGGCGATGCGCACCTTGTAGGAGTGGGCCAGCGGGTCGGCGACGACGCCGATGTCCTCGATGCGGCCCGCGAACTCCCGCCCGCCCAGGGCGCCGATGCGGATCGCGGCCGGGCCGCCCTCATGAAGCAGGGGGAGGTCGTTCTCCGGCACGGGGACGCGGGCGAAGACCTTGTCGATGCGGACGACGGTGATCGCGGCCAGCCCGGGAACGGCCGTCATGCCCGGGTCGACGGCCCGCCTGCCGACGTAGCCGGAAGCGCTGGCGCGCAGGCGGCAGTCGGCGACGTTCCTCCGGGCGATAGCGGCGGCGGCGCGGGCCTTCTGCAGGCCGGTCTCGACCTCGACGTACTTGATCTCGGGGAGGTTGCCGTTCCGGTACATTCGCGAGAGGCGCTGGAAGGCGTCCTCGGCCTGCTTCTCGGCCGCCGCGGTCATCTCGGCGGCCTGGCGGAAGTTCGCGTCGTCCAGCTCGGCCAGGAGCGCGCCCCGGGCGACGACGTCGCCCTCGTTGACGTGGACGCGGGTGACGGTCCCGGCCACGGCGAAGCCCTGGGGCAGGGTCTCCGATTCGGCCATGGTGCCGCTGTAGGCGAATTCCCGGCCCGCCTCGGCCGGGGCGACCCGGCTGACCACGACCCGCGCCGGCCGGGTCGGGGCCTCCGCCCCGCGCCGCGCCCGGCAGCCAGCCAGCAGGACGGCGATCACCAGGACGGCGCCGCCTATTTTTCTCGCTCTCGTTCTCATCCCATCCTCCTTCGCGAACGACATGCCGTTTCGCGGTCCGCGCTCATGCGCGGCTCATAGCCCGCCGGAGAGGATCTCGATGATCAGGTCGAAGCTCTTCCGGTCATCGCTCTCCAGGAACAGGTCCAGGATCAGGCTCCTCATGACGGTCACCACGGCCCGGGCGACGGCATGGACGTCGCGGCCGCCGATGCTGCGGAACTCCTTCCGCCGGTTCCCGAAGCGCAGGATCTCCTCGACCTCCTTCTCCTGCAGGGCCCGGTACCTTTCCATCACTTTTTGGATCAGCGCCCGGTCGGCCCGCAGCTCGCCCTTGGCGATCTCGAAGAGGGCGGCGGCCCGCCGCGTCTCGCGGAAGGCGGTGGTCACGTAGGCCAGGAGCTTGGCCTTGGCCGTCTCTTGCCGCTTCACTTCCTGGCGCACGGCGGCGACGATCCGCTCGGCCTGCACGACGGCCACGGCCTCGATCAGGGCCTCCTTGTTGGGGAAATGGTAATAGATCGCGCTTTTGCCCTTCCCGGCCTCGCGGGCGACATCCTCCAGCGTGGTCTTGTGGATCCCCCATTTCTGGATGAGCGCCTCGGCGGCCCGCAGGATCGCTTCCCGGCTCAGGTCTTTCTTTTTCATCATTATTGTCCTTTCGACCATTTTAGTTTTTAGGTCGAAATTATAATCCAGGCAACGCCCCCCGTCAAGGGGCGAATGAAGCGTCCATGCCGGCTGCCCGGCGCGAGGCCGTTCCCGGCGGCGCGGCGCCCCCCTCGCTCCTTTCCCGCGCCCTGTGCTATCATGGACGGATGAAGGACGAGAAAGCCGGCCTCCTGGCGCTGCTGCTGGCCGCCCTGCTCCTGCCGGCGGCATGCTCCGTCCGCGATCCCGACGGCCCCGCTCCCCCGCCGGACTATCGCGACGTGCCCCTGCATTCCTCGATCAGGGACGTCCAGCCCATGGCCGGCATCGTCCTCTGGAACGACAACCGGCTCAGCTCCCGCGACTATATCCAGCTCGAATATTCCTACGTCGGCTACGACGAGGTGGCCGCCGAGGCCGACCCGCAGACCTGGAGCTGGGCCCGGGTCGAGCGCCTGCTCGCCAGCGCCGCCTCCCACCGCCACCAGGCGATCCTGCGCTTCTTCGACACCTACCCGGGCCGGGCCACGGCCCTGCCGGCCTTCCTCAAGCGTCTCCCGGACTACCGCGAGAGCCGGGCGCGCTCGGAGGGCCTGTGGACCTTCTTCCCCGACTGGTCGCATCCCGCGCTGCAGGACTTCGTCAAGGAGTTTTTTCGCCGCTTCGCCGCGCGCTATGACCGGGACCCGCGGCTGGCCTTCCTGCAGGTCGGCTTCGGCCTATGGGCCGAGTACCACGTCTACGACCCCGGCGAGGAGCTGGGGGTGAACTTCCCGTCCAAGGAGTTCCAGGCGGAGCTCCTCCGCGTGATGGAGTCCGGCTTCCCGACGCTGCACTGGAGCGTCTCGATCGACGCCGCCGACGCGAGCCGCGCGCCGTTCGCCTCGTCGCCGGAGCTCAAGCAGATCCCCTTCGGCCTCTTCGACGACTCCTTCCTCTGCCGCGACCACGGCGGCTACAACCACGACTGCTTCGCCTTCTTCGGCCAGGAGAAGCGGCTGCGCTCGCCGGTCGGCGGCGAGTTCAGCTACTACTCCGCGTACGACCAGCGCCATGCCCTGGACCCCTCGGGGCCGTACGGCATCTCCTTCGAGGAGATGGCGGCGCAGTACAACGTCAGCTACATGATCGGCGACGACCAGCCGTCCTTCCAGACGGCGGAGCGCATCCGCCAGGCCGGCATGGCCGTCGGCTACCGCTTCCGCGTGACCGCCTTCCGGGCCGCAACCACGAGCGCGCAGGTCACGGTCGAGAACCAGGGGATCGCGCCGATCTATTACGATGCCTGGGTCGCGGTCAACGGCGTGCGCGCCGCCGAGTCGCTGAAGGGCTTGCGCCCCGGGGAGAACAAGGGCTTCACCATCGCCGCCGGCGGCGACGCCCCGGTCCTGACGATCGAGTGCGACCGGCTCGTCGCCGGGCAGCGCATCGGGTTCGAGGCGGACCTGGACTGATCCCGCGCCGCGGGCCCCTCCCCATCGGCCCGCCAAAATGGTATCCTGGGGAGCGATCCGAGGAGACGACCATGAAACGCCGGAACCTTCGCCCGTGGCTGGCCGCGCTGGCCATGCTGCTGGTCCTGTTCGCTGGATATCGGCTGCTGCGGCCGAGGCCCGCCCGCTGGTGCGGCCACAACGTCGTCTGGATCGTTTCCGATGCGCTGCGCCGGGATGTGATCGGCTGCTACGGCGGAAGCGCGCGCACTCCCCACATCGACTGGCTGGCGCGAAACGGCGTCCGCTTCGAGAGCGCCTATGCCAATGCTCCGACGACGCTGCCATCATCCCTGTCGCTGCTGACCGGCCGCTACTCGAGTGCCTATTTCGTCGGCGGGCCGATCCCGGGCGGGATATTCTGGGTGAACGCCAAGGACCAGCTACTGGCCGAGGCCCTGCGGGAAAGGGGGTACGATGCCGTCATGAACCTGGAGAACCCCTTGGTGCGGAACGCCAACGGCCTCCAGGGTTTCCGGGACGCGCGGAGCTTCCCGCTCCCGGCGCGGCCGCGGCACCGGCGGCGGGGCCAGCCGCCCGCCGATCCCCGGGGCGGTCCCGCTCCCGGCAAGCCCCGTGCCACCTTCGACAAGCTGCTGCATTACCTGGCCACCGTCCCGAAGAACAGGCCCTTCATGGCGCTGAACTGGTTCTACGACCCGCACGCCCCTTACGACCCGCCGCGCCGCTTCCTGGAGAGGATCCCGGCCGCCGGCGCCCGGTCCCGTGTCGACGCCGGCATGTTCCTCGGAAAGTCGCTGTCCATGATCCGGGATGAGTTTCAGGAGCGGAACATCCCCCTGGACGGCGCGGAGCGTGAATTCCTCGTTGGCCTCTACAAGGCCGAGGTCGAGTGGGTCGACGAGCGCATCGGCCGGGTCCTCGACATCCTGCGCCGCCGGGACATGCTGCGCCGCACCATCCTCATCTTCACCGCCGACCACGGCGAGCTGCTGGGCGAGCTCGGTCGCTGGGGGCACGGCCACCGCTACCTGCAGACGCTGGTCCACGTGCCACTGATCCTGTTCGCGCCGGGGCTGCGCCGCAGGTCGATCGCCGCGCCGGTGGCCCACGTCGACCTCATCCCCACCCTGGCGGCCATGCTCGGGGTCGCCCCGCCGCGCCCCGCCGCACAGGGGACCAGCCTCCTGCCGTCGCTTGACGGCGGCCGCCAATCCATTCGGCCCGTCTATTTCAGCGACGCGCGGAACGAGCCGGAAGGCGAGAACGGGATCGATGCCGTGCTGCTGGACGGCTACAAGCTGGTCGTCGCAAAAGACCCGGCCAAGTCCGCGTTCCGGCTTTACCATCTGCCCTCGGACCCGGAAGAGCTGCTGGACCGATCCGCCGACGATCCCGCCGCCCGCAAAAAACTCTTCGCTGTCATTCTGGAGCGGCGGCGGTGGAGCGAGCGGCTGAGGAAAGCGAATCTCGGGAAGCTGGATCCGGCGCTGGATCTCGCCCAGGAAAGGGAAGCCCTGCTCCGCGACCTGCGCCGCCTTGGCTACCTTTGAAGGCGGGCGGGAGAAAGGGCGCGAGGTATTTTCACCCGCGGCCCGGCAGGACCGACCCCCGGCTTTCGCTGCCGGCAGCAGCGGGGGCGGGATGCCGCCGCGACAGCCCGTGATTCCGGCAACCGGCCGGGCGAACGGCAGGCCATCCCGGCAAGGACGGACAATCCCCCGGAGGATATCGCCGCCTGCGACGCGGGGACAGGAAATGCCCGGGTGTGATACCATTCTCCCATGTCCGAACGCTCCTCAGTGGACCCGGTCAAGGAGGCCTGCCGCATGATCCGGCTGGCCCGCTCGTACTGGGACGCCCACCGCAATCCCGCCTGCCGCACCCACCGCGAGATGGCCATGAGGCTGTACGAAGGCCTGTCGCGGGAGCAGCGGGAGCAGGTCCCCCAGGTGCTGCGCGTGTGGCTGCGCTACCGCAGCGAGAAGTACTTCGGCCCCCGGCGCACGCCGCCCGGGACGGGAAGGAGAAAGAGAAGGCAGCGGGCTTGAAATTCTGCGCTCACGATGGCCGCGCGCACCGGCCATTTGGGAAACGTACCTGGGCGCGTGACTCTGAAATGTCCCGCCTCTTCCCTAGGGGTTTCCTTGCCGACCCCCTCAATTGAGCGGCTCAAAGAAGGTCAAGTCGAGCTTCCCCTTGTAGAACGAGACCGCGTAGCAGAAGATGTCGCGAAGCCATCCTTCCGATTCCGCCGTAACGAGGAGACCGTGGTTGGGCTTTGCTCCGCCCAGCCAGTCCCGGACCAATCCGGTGGCATCACAGCTCCACTCCGTCGGGGCGTTTATCGGGACATCCTTGAAAAAGATCGAAGGCGTGTCGAAGAAGTCGTTCCAGGACTGCTTGAGGATCAACAGCTTGCCGATGGTCCAGGGGCGAACGCCGACGTTCTTGCGGACGCCGAACTGGGTTTGCCTGAGAGTCAGGGTCGCTTTTTTTAACCTGGCAAGCCTGGGCTTGAGGTAATCCATGGGGAATTGCATTTGCGCCCTGTAGATGATGCCCAGGTAGCTGTGCGAGTAAATACTGCTTGTCCCGGAGTAGTACCATCCGATCCGGGCCTCCCCTGGTCGCTCATCAGCCACGTGTTCAGTGGGTTTTGGGCCCGACGGCTCCTTTTTGAAGATCCAATTGTTCGCGATCACGGCCTCGATCGAGATCTTCTCCTCGGCGCCTGGCGTCCTGATCCAGAAGGGAGCGCTGAAGCCAGTGATTTTCTGGCTCCAGCTCCGTGCGCGGATGGTGTACCGGCCGTCTGGGACCGAGTCGATGAGCGGCATTTTCCAGGCATGGACGTAGACTCCCGGGGCTGTCTGGGTCATTGCGCCCGAGAGGATATCGGCCATCATGGCCGTCCCGGCTTCGTTGTAGAGGTCGAGGTCGAATCCGTCCCCCGTCCCGTCAGCAGGACCCGTGTTGGCCTGGACCCGAATGTTGATCGTGTCCAACTGCTGATAGGAATCGCCGGCGGCAGGATTAACGACCTTGATGGAATAGGCGATCGGCTGCCCCTTCAAACTGCCCGGCCGGACGGCCTTGTAAGCGGGCTGCAGCCCTGCTGAGGACGAAACGATGCTGAAGCCGGCGCTTTCGTCGCTGATTTCCGCGGTCTTGACCCTGACCCGGATCACGTATTCTCCGTCCGGGACACTGGCTGGCACCAGCCATTGGTAGAATCCGCTGTTCGGGGCTTGATCCGCAATCACCAGGGTGGCCTCCGCGGACTCTTTTTTTCTCAGGACGATTCGGACTTGGGTGGGCATCTCCCCCTGTTTTGTCCATTGGATCGTATGGCTTTCGCCCTTGGTCCAGGATTCGTTGGCGGCGGGCTTGGTCACGGTGATGCTCTGCGCGGATAGCGAAAACGAGAAAACAGCGAATAACGTGATCGCAAAAGATGAGATGCGCGTCATTGTACCCCCCTTTATGAGTCCAGTCATATAAAAAATAGTAATAAAACCGGAACGTCTCACGCAAAAAGAAACACAGGGGCCCCTCTCATGCCGGGAGAGATCGGAAGGAAAGGAGCACCGGGACGGTTGTTCCAAGCAGATTCCAGAAATTCATGCCGCAGCGGACGCCCCCCCGGGGCTCAGATGTTGAAGCGATAGGTGAACTTCATCATGAAGATGTTGTCGCCCGGGGCCGTCAGCAGCGCATCCAGGTCGCGGCCGAGCTGCAGGTCGCCCGGGTGGGAGTAGTCGGCCCGGTTCTGCGTCCAGACGAAATAGAGCAGGGAGCCCGGCCGGTACTCCCAGCGCAGCACCACGGTGCCGCGCAGCGACTTCATGTTGAAATCGGGATCGGCCAGGGCGAACGAGGCGGCCGGCCCGGGGCCGTCCGGGTCGAGGAGGTAGCCATCCTCCCCGCGCACGACGGTCGAGGCGCCCTCGCCGTAGACGTTGTATTGGTCGCTGCGCGGCCGCGCCAGCTCCTTAAAGCGGCTGTAGGCGCCGACCGAGAGGAAAGGCTGCATGTAGGCCTGCAGGCTGAGCTTGGGGCTGAACGACCAGTTGAGGCGGAGTTCGCAGGCCAGGGTCTTCTGGTCGATGCGGCCAAAGAGATAGCGGCTGCCGTAGGTCGCGGGCATCAGCGGATCGGCGACCCTCTTCAGGTACTGCAGCTCGGTGTGAGAGAGTGAAAGCACCGGGCCGAGGCTCACGGTCAGGCTTTTCTGCGGCTTCACCTTGACATAGAGGCTGCCTTCCCATGTGGCATTGAATCCGGGCCGTCGGCTCCAATAGCCGTCGAAGGAGAGAACGACCTTCTTTCGCGAGTCGCTGCTCAGCCCGGCGCTGAGCGAATAGCCGAACGGCATCAGCGCCTGGGGCCCGCCGCGGGTCAAGGTATCGCTGTAGAAGGAGGCGGAGAGGGAATAATTGAGATAGGTGAACCAGTAGTTGAGCCACTCGGTCTGCAGCGAGCCGGAGACGCCGTTGCCGGTGCGGCTGAGGCCGAAGTCCCAGGTGCGATACGCGCCGATCCAGGTGAAGACGCTGCGGAATACCTTGCCCGGGTGCGGCCAGCGGTAGGAGAAGTCGACGCTGCTGTTGACCGTGTCCGACAGGCTGTACTGGAAGCCCATGTCGTTGGGATCGAAGCCGGGCGAGATGGCGCCGGCGTTGACGTGCATCCAGAAGCGGCCCTGCTCGCGGCCGAAGCGCAGCATGCCGCCCCAGCCGCTCAGGGACCCGGCCTGCGGGTCGAGCCGGAGATAATCGGCGTCGGGCCGCTGGAAGTAATGCATGGAGGATTTCTGCAGCCGCAGCATCTGCTCCGGGTCGCCGCTCACGCGGGTGGCGCCCAGCCAGCCGGTGATGAACCAGTTGCGCCTGGCGTCGAGGAAGGTCCAGCCGTCGACGCCCAGGGCCTGGGCGCTGCGGTTGAGCATGCCGGCCAGGGCCTCGTCGCGCAGGTCGCGCCGCACGCCGGTGGCGATGAAGCCCAGGCCGTGGCGGCCGGCGGCGAACTCGCGCTGGGCCCGCGCCACGCCGTACCAGGTGAAGGGCTCGACCTCCTGGCTCGAGCGCGCGCCGTTCTCGTCGATGCGGGCGAACTCGCGGGCGGTGACGCCGGAGAGCACGCCGAGCTTCCAGGCGCCGATCTTGCCGCTCAGCTTGGCGGCGCCGAGGATGGTGGCGCCGTCGGGCGCCGTGCTGAAGCCGTCGCCGTCATAACTTCCCTGGGGCTCGCGGCCGATGCGCCGGCTGTAGAAGAAGACGGGCGAGGGCCAGTTGAAGATCGGGCCGCCCATGGAGCCGCCCTGGCCGAAGCCGTTGAAGGTGTCGGCGCCCTCGATGAAGAAGGGGCGGCGCTCCTCGTAGTAGGTCTCGTAGGCGCTCAGGTTGATCACCGCCGGGTCGACCTCGACCTGGCCGAAATCGGGGTTGAAGGTGGCGTCGAGGGTCAGGTCGCTCTTCAGCCCCCACTTGAGGTCGAGGCCGGCGTCGCCGAGCAGCTTCGAGCCGGTCTGGAAGGGGTTCCCGGGCTCGCCGGGACGGAAGCGCGCCTGGGCGAAGGAATAGGGCGTGAGCTCGAGGTAGCGGCTGGGCGTCAGCCCGCGCAGCCCCTCCAGGCGCGAGAAATAGGAGACGAAGCCCACCTTCTCCTTGGGCTTCCAGGCGTAGGTGATGAACTCGTTCCGGCGCTTGATCAGGCGCTGGAAATCGACGCCCCAGACCGCCTCGTCCTGGCGCTTGAAGCGCAGCTGACTGAAGCGGATCTTCATCTCCACCGCCCAGCCTTCGCCGTTGAGGGCCGCCTTGGCCTCCCATACGCCGTCCCAGGTGCTGTCGCTCCAGGTGTCGTTCTGCAGCGTCCAGTCACAGACCGTCCCGGAGGGGTTGACGGCGAACTGGTAGCCGGTCCGGCGGTCGAGATAGGGGTCGACGCAGAAGAGGAACCAGTCGGACTCGCCGTAATCGTCGCGGCGGCCGAGGCGGGTCATGATCTTCGCCTTGTCCGAGTCATAGAGGTACGCCGCCACGTAAAGGGCCTGGTCGTCGTAGGCCACCCAGACCGAGGTCTTTTCGCTGGGCTCGCTGCCGTCGGCGGGATCGACCTGCGTGAACGCCGAATACCCCGGGGTTTGCCAGACTTTCTCGTTAAGCAGTCCGTCGACCTGGATCGCCTCCTCGGCACGCACGGCCGTGACCGCGGGCGGCGGGGAATCGTTGGCCGTCCGGGCCGCGACGGCCGGGGCCATCCATAATGCGAACAATAGCAGCAGCGTGCTTTTCATCTTCATGGCGCCTCACTGGGTATTGGCTTGACCCCGGCGGCGTCCGGACGCCGCCGACATCACCTGGTAAGACGCCGCGACAGCGGGCAAGTAACTAGAACTTTGGGTTTAAAATCAATTTTCCGCGCTTTTTGGGCATGAGCCGGCGGCCGATATCCGCTCCCCGCGGCCGGGAGGTCACGTCAAGTCCGCCAGTCCGTTCGTTCCGTTCAAGACGTCATTCCGCATCACGAGGCGCGTCTTCTCGGGCTCCTCGAAATGGGGGCAGTGGGCGGAATCCCGGAACGAATAGAATCCCTTCACCGGCGCCTGGAGCCGGGTGAAATATTCCCTGGCCAGCCCGTAATTGCAGGTATGGTCATGGACCCCCTCAAGGAAATATGCCGGGATCCTCAGTTCCGGCACCAGCCGGCCCATGTCGGCGAACAGCGACTTTTCCCAGATCACGCTGACGCCGTTGCGGGCCTTGCCGCGCCAAAAATTGATCTTTTCCGGCAGCGAATACCCCCGGAAGGCCAGGGACGGGAGGAACAATCCGGTGAAGATGGAGCGCATGCGGCGGGTGGTGCCGATGCCCAGGCCGTGCATGCCCCGGTCGCGCACGGCCAGGTACTTGCGCGGCGTGCCGCCATCCAGCGTGACCGGGGCCGCTTCCAGCGCCCGGACCATGCGCCGGTTCCCCAGCGTCCTGTAGGCCTGGAGCATGTGCTCGTAAACCAGCTTTTCGGAGCGGACCTGGTCGGCGATCTGGGCCACGCCGACATAGGCGGCGTACAGCTCCGGATGCCGGGCGGCGGCCTGGATGCCGAAGAAGCTCCCCCCCGAGTGGGCCATCAGGTAGATCGTCTCCTTCGCGAAGCGCCGGCGCAGGTAGTTCGTCACCGCCACGGTGTCGGCGATCAGCTGCTCGGGGGTGATGGATTCCTTGGGGATGTCGCCGCGATAGGACATGCCGGAGCCGCGCTGCTCCCACCAGGCGACGGTGAACAGGTCCTCCAGGCCGGTCGGATAGCGGTCGGCCAGGAAGTATTCCGGCATTCCCCCGTGCAGGACCAGCAGGACGGGATTCCGGGCGTCCCTGCCGATGATGAACATCCCCTGCTCGACGCCGTTGATCGCGACGTAAATTTTTTCCGCCACGCTGCCCGGAACGGGCTTTCCGTCCTTCCCGGGAACGGGGGCCGGCCGGCCCGGGCTCAACGCCAGCAGGACGCCCCATGCGGCCAGCAGCGCGGAAAAGGCGAGCACGGCGGCGATCAGCACGCGGCGTGGCCCCGGTGGCGCGAATGGCCGGCGACGTCCCTTTCCTTCATCGGCTGCCCGGGTGTGCTCATCGCCCCAGGTCGCGCTTGTAGACCTGGACGCTCTCGCGCAGGTCGGCGAGCGTCATGTACAGGGTGCGCGACGCGCACACCCAGCTGGCGCCCTGGGCGTTGCGGCAGCGGGTCTCGATGCTGATGAAGTAGCGGCCGTCGCCCTCCCTGCGGGCGTTGACCAGGACGGTGGTGACGCTCGTGGGGTCGTCCCGTTTCCTTAGCCAGAGGGGATAGAGCGAACGGAACTCGGACTCGACGCGGGCGGTGTCGTCGCCGCCGCCGGGGCTTGTTCCCGGAACAAGCGTCGGGCGCTTGGCCGGCCGGCTGGAGCCCTTGAACTCGAGCTTCCTCAGGAAGTTCGAGATGCGGTCGGCGTCGACCGGCCGGAAATGGTCGTCGCCGTACGAGTAGGTGTCGTAGCCGTGTTTGCGCATCGTGGCGAGCCAGACGTGCAGGTCCATGCCGTTCCAGACGCTCTTGTAGAAGCCGGCGAACGAGCCGTTCTCCCCGCCGTAGCCCCAGGCCTCGAACACGACCGGCTTGCCGTCCACCACGGCGCCGAACACGACGTGCTCGATGTTGACGTCGAACACCCAGCCGCGGTTCAGCTGGTTCAGCCCCAACTTCCTCACCACCAGCTTGAATATCTCGTGGTGGGCGAAGCCGGCGCCGACAAAGGCGTTGCGCATGACCTCGGCGACGTCGCCGCAGGTCCCGGCGGCCTGGTCGCCGTGCGTCGCCAGCGCCCCCGCGCGGCCGATGACGTCGGCGTTGGGCTTGACGCCGTCCTGGGCCAGGCGCTCCGCGACCAGGCCGGCGATGAACATCGCCTTCTTCTGCGGCTGGCCGGAGAATTCGTTCCTGTGCTGCGCGCCGAGCGCCTCCCATTTCCTCATCTCGGGGGCCGTCCGCGCCGGCAGCGGCGCGGCCGCCAGGCCGATGGCCAGCGCCATGATCCAGGCGGCGACATGGGCGGTCTTGTTCATTTTCCCTCCCGCCGGACCCTCCGCTTCGCGGAGCGGGTCCGCGTGCTTTTCGCGGATGGCATCTATACTCCACCGGCGGCGAAAATTCAAGACGCCGGTCCGATCTCCGCTGCTGCCGTTCCGCTCCAGCATTGGGGCGGGACCGCCTTATATCGTCTTAACGACGCGAAAGCCAACGTTGATGTGGCCTTCCCCGAGAAAGACGTGCACGTCGGCGCGCCTGGGGTCGCTGGCGGGATTGTCATACGAATTCCCATGCACCGCGCGCTTCACGCCCCCGTCGCGGCTCCCGCTGGCGGATCGCGGCTTCGCCGGATCGCCTGCAGGCCAATCTGCGCACATCTCCCAGAGGTTGCCGCTCATGTCGTACAGGCCCAGTTCATTGGGCTTCTTTCCCCCGACCGGGTGGGGCATGCCGCCGGAATTCCCCTCGGACCACGATACCTCCCGCCAGGTATTGCTGCCGCTGTACCGGTAGCCTTTGCTCCGGTTGCCGCCCGCTGCGGCATATTCCCATTCCGCCTCATTCGGCAGGCGGATTTCAGCCCCGATCTCCCGGCTCAGCCAGCGGCAGAAGGCGGCCGCCTCCTCCCAGGACACGTTCAGGACCGGCCGGCTGCCCCTGCCCCAACCCGCGTCATCCGGCTTTCTTGCCCCTGTCGCCTCGCAGTAGGCGTCAAACTGATCGAAGGTCACCTCCGTCGCGCTCATGAAGAAACCGTCGAGCGTGATCGGACGTGTCGAACCGCCGCTTGCCGGCGTGAACGCTCCCCCCTCGACCTCGATCCACTTTATGTCCAGGTTCCGGGCTTGGACCGTGGCGGCGGCGGCCAGAAGGAGCACCGGCAAAACAAGCAGACTGGGAAGACTATTTTTCTTCATGATTCCATTATTGGCAACACTGGCCGGAAATGCAATGCCGGTTTTTGCCTTGATTGCCACGGTTCCTCCTTGAATCGGGACTGGAAAGGGGGAAGCGAACGCTGAACGCCGTTCGCCATGCGTTGCCCCGGCAGATGCTATTCCCCTGGGCACGAAAAGGCAAGGACCGAATCACGCGATCAATCCGTTTACTCCGATCACGATCAGCATGGCCGTCGTTCCTAGAACGGCAAAATATCCCACGGCCTTCATTTTCAGCTTCATCATCCGCGTGCACCACCACAAGACCAGAAAAAGCAGCGCCATCACGATCGCCGCGACGCAATACTTGTTCGCGCCCAAAGCGGAGGCGATTCTTGCCTCGTCCTGCAGGTCGATGCCGCCGAAAACGATCGAGAAGAGTCTCGAGAACGCGGCGAAAAATACGGCGGAATATGCATGGATCGATCTTGTCATCCGTGCGATCAAGAAAAATACGAGCGCTTGCAGCAATGTGAAGGCAGGCCCCCCCAGCGCGGACCACAGAGCATGGGAACCATGGATGAAATGGCCGCTTTTCGGGGCAGAGCTGTTCAGGCCCAGCACCATGTCGTTTCCCAGAAGCTCGCCGAATGCCCAATGCCCGGACTCGTGGATGAGATACGTGACGAACGCGATCGGCAGGAATAAAACGATCACCTTGCCATCAATCCGGCTTTCTTCCAGGTCGCGGCGTAATTTGTGATGGATCGGTCGGGAAGTCATGAACGGATTTTATCTGGTTTCGCCGAAGTTGCAATAGGCGCGGCATGAACCATCCGCCTGCGAAATTTCAAGCCGCCGGCGGTTCCGTCGGCCTATTTGTGGAACTTGCGGATGAACTCCTCGACCTCGGGGATGCCGCCCTGGAAGATCAAATAGCCGTTGTACGGCTCGCGCTCGGTGATCTCGCCGGCGATGGGGGTGAGCATCAGCCGCTTCACCTCGCCCAGGTCGGCGGTCTGCCCCAGCGCCCAGGCCAGCTTGACGTACGCCACCTCGGGCAGCATGTTCTCGGCCGGCACGATGCCCTTGGCCATCAGGTCGCGGCCGGTGTCGTAGACGAACATGTGCACGTAGCCCCACAGCGTCTGCACCGTCATGTAGATGGCCACGCCCTTCTCGGCGGCGCGCACGATGGCCGGGTAGAGCGGCTTGTTCACATGCCCCAGCCCGGTGCCGGCGATGACGATGCCGCGGTAGCCGTGGTCGACCATGGAGTCGATCATGTCGGGCTGCATGTTGGGGTAGTAGTAGAGCATCCCGACCTTTTCCTCGAAGTACGGCAGGATCTTCACCTCGCGGTCTCTGCGCCGGCGGTTGTAGTCGCTGCGCAGCGGCGTGATCCGGCGGCGGTCGACCATGGCCAGCGGGATGTCGCCGATGGTGCGGAAGGTGGAGCGGTAGGAGGAGTGCATCTTGCGCACGCGCGTGCCGCGGTGCAGCAGGCCGTACTCGTCCGAGGTCGGGCCGAACATGCAGACCATGACCTCGGCGATGTCCGACTCGGCGGCGGTCTTGGTGGCGTGCATCAGGTTGAGCGCCGCGTCCGACGACGGCCGGTCCGAGGAGCGCTGCGAGCCGACCATGACGATGGGGATGGGCGGGTTCTGCACCATGAAGGAGAGGATGCCGGCGGTGTGGTGCATGGTGTCGGTGCCGTGGCCGATGACGATGCCGTCGGTGCCCTTGCGGATCTCCTCGCCGATGGCCTTGGCCAGCCCCTTGTACTGCTCGGGGCCCATGTTCTCGGAAAAGACGGCGAAGAGCTTCTCGGTCGTCAGGTTGCAGATGTCGGCCAGCTCGGGGACGGCGCCGTACAGCTCGCCGGGCGAGAAGGCGGGGATGACGGCGCCGGTGCGGTAGTCCAGGCGCGAGGCGATGGTGCCGCCGGTGCCCAGCAGCTTGACGTTCTTCTTCTCCTTCGAGACCGGGAACTCCTTCTCGGGGATCTTGTAGTGCGCCTCCTTGTAGCCCAGCTCCTCCATGCCGCGCACGGTGCCGGCGTCGATGCCGACGTTGTATCCGGTGGCCAGCTTGAGGACGATGTGCCGGTCGTCGTCGTTCTCGGCGCGCGGCAGCACGATGCCGCGGAAGTCGCCGCGGCTGGTCTTGACGCTGGCGTCGCTCCAGACGCGGATGTTGAACTTCTTGAGCAGCTCCAGCGCCGGCCCCTTGTAGCCCTTGAAGAGGTCGCTCACGCTTCACCTCCGGCGGCGGCCGCCTCGGCCACCTCGCGCATGGGCAGGTTGCCCAGCGCCGCCTGGCGCAGCTGGCCGGCGATCCAGCGCGCCGGCGCCCCGGGGTCCTTGGAGGTGGCGATGTGCCGGTATTTCTTCCGCAGCGGCGGCAGCAGCGCCAGCACCTCCTTGCGCGTCCGCCGGCTGAAGCCCACGGTGGTCAGCACCGACCGCAGGTCCATGTTCGGGTGCTCGACCAGCACCGGCAGCATGGCGCGGGCGATCCCGCGCTCCAGCTTCTCCTCCTCCAGGAGGGCGAAGAGCTCGCGCAGGCGGGCGAAGGGGAAGGCCGCCTCGCCGGAGGGCGCCGGCAGCGCGGAGCGCCGGCGGCCCAGCAGGTGCTTGAGGTCGTGGGCCAGCAGCGTGGCCACGAAGCGCGGCTCGGCGGCGAAGTCGGCCGCGATGCCCTCGATCAGCGGCGCCAGGTTGTGCTTCAGCAGGAAGGCGAAGGCGCCCGCGGGCACGCCCCACTGGCGGAACTGGGCGAAGCGGCGGTCGACGTCCTGCGGCAGCCCGGCGCGCACGCGCGCGATGAGCTCCTCCTCGATGGGGATGGGCGCCGAGTCGGTGTCGGGGTACATGCGGTCGGGGCCGGGCAGGACGCGCTCGAAGACGGTGGTGCCGTCTGCGAAGCTCTTGCGCGTCTCGTTGGGCACGCCCTGGAAGGCCAGGCGGCAGCGCTCGGCGATCGTCTCCAGCGCCGTCTTCACGTCATCGTCGGCGGCCCAGAAGACGACCTGGGCATCGCCCTCCCGCGCCTGCAGCGCCCGGCGCGCGTCCTGGAACAGCGCCTCGTCGGCCGCTTCGGGGCCGAGGGGCTCGGAATGCAGCATGTTGGGCTTCTCCAGGCAGGCGATGACCTTCAGCCGGCCGGCGATCTCGTCGGCGAACGACTGGCCCGGCTGGGTGAAGAAGGAGAGGATACCCTGGAAGGCGGGCAGGTTGACCGCCAGCAGCCGCAGCTTGTTGCGCCGCGCCTCCTGCAGCAAGGGGTGCCGGCAGTCCAGCGCCGCCGGGTCGAGCTCGGCGTGGCCGGGCGTCCAGCCGCCGGGGTCGGCGACGCGGCGCTTCAGCTCGTCGCGGATCTCCAGCAGCGCCTTCTGGCGGAAGGCCTCGTTGTGCACCAGCTCGGGGATCCAGGCGATGTGCGCCACGCCCTTGATCTCGACGCGCGTGCCGCCGGCGACGCTGACGTTGACGTCCTCGCGGGCGGCGCCGATGCCGGTGCGCACCTTGCCGGTGCTGCGCGCCAGGAAGCGCAGGTAGTGCGCCGCCTCGGCCGCCTCGTCGGGGGTGAGCATGTCGGGATAGGTGACCATCTCCATCAGCGGCATGCCCAGGCGGTCGGTGGAGTAGACGCGCACGTGCCCCCGGTCCGAGACCTCGCGGCAGGCGTCCTCCTCGACGCTGAGCTGGATGACGCGCACCTTCTTGCGGCTCAGCGGGATCTCGCCCTCGATGCCCAGGATGCCGGTGCGCTGGAAGCCGGTGGGGATGCTGCCGTCGAGGTACTGCTTGCGGGTGATGTGCAGCTCGCCGACGATGTTGCACTTCAGCAGCAGCGCCGCCTCGATGGCGATCTCCATGGCCTGGCGGTTGATGCGGAAGGGGGGCGTATCGTCGATCTCGTAGGTGCAGGTGGTCTCGTTCTTGATGCGGTAGACGACGACCTTGCGCGTCTTGAACTCCATCAGCGCCGTGCCGTCGTACTCGCCCAGCTCGGAAAGGGTCGGGCGCATGTGGCGCACGATCTCGGCGTCGAAGTCGTCGTGGCGGTGGTAGCGGCCGGCCGGGCAGTGGCAGAAGAGCTTCTGGCCGGTCTTCAGCTGCTGGTGGATCTCCAGGCCGCACTTGAAACCCAGGCGGGCATAGGAGTCGGCCGGGGTCTCGCGGCGCGGCGTCCAGCCGACCGTTTTCCGGCTCCTTTCACAGTTCTGCAGCGGGTCGAAGGATGGTTTCATGATTCCTCGGGGAGAATGGCTACTATAAGCCCGCCGGGCCTCTTTGTCAATGCGCCCGCGCCGGGCAATCGGGGCGCATCCTGCCGTCCAACCCCGCGAAAGGAGGCGGCATGAACAAAACAAGCGTGTGGTTGACCTTGGCGGCGGTTTCATTGGGCACCGGCCTTTGGGGCGGCGCGGTTCCCGCATCACCGGCCCCGCGGATCCAGCTGGCGGTGCTGCTCGACACCTCGGGCAGCATGGACGGCCTGATCGACCAGGCGCGCTCGCGCATCTGGAAGATCGTCAACGAGCTGGCCACGGCCCGCCGGCAGGGCCGCGTCCCGCGGCTGCAGGTGGCGCTGTACGAGTACGGCCAGAGCTCCATCCCCGCCGCTGAAGGGTACCTGCGGCGCGTCGTTCCGCTGAGCGAGGACCTCGACCGCGTCTCCGAGGAGCTGTTCCGCCTGCGCACCAACGGCGGCGACGAGTACTGCGGCCAGGTCATCCGCGAGGCCGCGCGCGGCCTCGAGTGGAGCCCGGGCAGCGGCGACCTGAAGCTGATCGTCATCGCCGGCAACGAGCCGTTCAGCCAGGGCGGCGTCGACTACCGCGCCGCCTGCGCCGAGGCCATCCGCGGCGGCATCGTCGTCAACACCATCTTCTGCGGCCCGCGCGCGGAAGGGGTGCGGACGGGCTGGAAGGAGGGCGCCGACCTGGCCGACGGCCAGTACGCCGCCATCGACGCCGACAACGCCCCGCCGCCGCCCCCGGCGCCGCAGGACGCCGAGATCGCGCGCCTGGGCCGCGAGCTCAACGCCACCTACGTCGCCTACGGCCGCCAGGGAGCGGACGGCAAGCGGCGCCAGGAGGCCCAGGACGCCAACGCCGCCGCCGTCGGCGGGGCGTTCATGGCCGAGCGCGCCGCGGCCAAGGCGGCGCCGATGTACGACAGCTCCGCCTGGGACCTGGTCGACGCCGAGAAGAAGGGGCTCGTCCGCCTGGAGGAGCTGGCCGAGGACGAGCTGCCCCGTGAGATGAAGGGGATGTCGGCCGCGCAGCGCAAGGAATACGTGGCGTCCATGCAGAAGAAGCGCGAGGAGATGCGCAAGAAGGTCTCGGCGCTGAACGCCGAGCGCGAGCGCTTCCTCCGCGAGCGGCAGAAGAGCCAGGCCGCGGCCGGCGGGCTCGACGAGGCCGTCATCAGCGCCCTGCGCCGCCAGGCGGAGCAAAAGGGCTACGTGTTCGGGAAGTGAGCCGGCGAAAGCCGCCGAGGAGGAGCCGATGGGACATGCGAACATGAAGGTCATGCTGATGCTGCTGGCCGCGCTGGCCGCCGGCGCCGGGGCGCTGCGCGGAGACGGCTTCATCGTGGTGCCGCGGCCGCCGCGGCCGGGGCCGGCCTCGCCCTTCCCGCTGGAGGTGGTGCGCCACGACGTGCGCGTGACCATCGACGGGCAGTTGGCCACGACCTCGGTCGACCAGGAATTCTACAACCCCAACGACGCGCGCCTGGAGGGCGTTTACCTCTTCCCGCTGCCCGCCGGCGCCGTCATCGAGCGCTTCAGCATGTGGATCGACGGCCGCGAGACCCGGGCCGAGCTGCTCGACGCCGCCAAGGCGCGCGGCATCTACGAGGACATCGTGCGCCGGCTGCGCGACCCGGCGCTGCTGGAGTACGACGGCCGCGGCGCGTTCCGCATGCGCGTCTTCCCCATCGAGCCGCGCGGCCGCAAGCGCATCCGCATCTCCTACCACGAGGTGCTGGAGAAGGACAACGGCGCCGTCTCCTACCTCTACCCGCTCGCCACCGAGAAGTTCTCCTCCCGGGCCGTTCCCGAGGTCAGCCTCGTGGTCGAGGTGCATTCCTCGGAGGGCCTGGCCGACATCCACTGCCCCACCCACGCGGCGGAGGTCTCGCGCGCCGGCGCCGGCGGCGCCACGGTCCGCTACGCGGCCCGCGACACACTCCCCGACCGCGACTTCCGCCTGGTCTTCACGCCGGCGACGGGCCGCCTCGGCTTCTCCCTGCTCGCCCACCGCGCCGGCGGCCAGGACGGCTTCTTCTTCCTCAGCGTCGCCCCGTCCTTCGCGCGCGGCGGCGAGGAGGCCGCTGCCCAGGACGTCACCTTCGTGGTCGACACGTCGGGCAGCATGGCCGGCCGGGCCATCGAGCAGGCGCGGGCGGCGATCGCCCGCTGTTTGGAGCGGCTGGGCCGCCGGGACCGCTTCAGCGTCGTCCGCTTCTCGACCGAGGCCGAGTCGCTGTTCAACGGCCTGGTCCCGGCCGACGGCGCGAACCTGGCCCGGGCGCGCGAGTTCGTCGCCGGCTGGCAGGCGGCCGGCGGCACCAACTGCGAGGAGGCGCTGAAGGCCGCACTGGCGGAGAAGGGCTCCGCCGAACGCTCGCGGGCGATCGTCCTGGTCACCGACGGCCGGCCGACCATCGGCGAGACCGGCGACGAGGCGCTGCTGGCCCTGGCCGGCCGCGCCGCCGCCGGGGCGCGCCTGTTCCCGGTGGCCATCGGCAGCGAGATCAACACCCACCTGCTGGACGGGTTCGCCGAGCGCACGCGCACCTTCCGCACCTACCTGGCCGCCGGCGACGACCTTGAGGCGGGCATCGCCCGCTTCTACGACAAGATCCGCTCGCCGGTGCTGAGCGACGTTCGCCTGGAGGTCTCGCCGCAGGCCGGCGCCTCGCAGCTCCACCCGAGGCGGCTGGGCGACCTCTATCGCGGCTCGTCGCTGACGGTCGTCGGCCGCTATCGCGGCTCCGGGCCGGCCGTCTTCACCCTGCGCGGCACGGTCAACGGCCGCGCCGAGGAATTCGCCTTCCGCGCCGACCTGCCGCGGGAGAGCGCGAACCACGACTTCCTGCCGCCGCTGTGGGCCGCGCGCCGGGTGGGCTTCCTGCTCGACCAGATCCGCCTGCACGGCGAGGAGCGGGAGCTGGTCGAAGAGGCGACGCGCCTGGCCCGGCAGTACGGCATCGTCACGCCCTACACCAGCTACCTGATCGTCGAGGACGAGGCGGCCCGCCGCGGCCGCGGCGACCTGGCCGAGAGCGACATGACCGTCGGCGGCATCCCCGGCGCACCGGCCCTGGAGCGCGAGCGGCGCGAGGAGTTCGCCGCCATGAAGGACAAGTCGGGGGCCGGCAGCGTGCGCGCCAGCGTCGAGCTGCAGAAGCTGAACCAGGCGTCGACCGTCGACGCCGCCCGCCCGCTCTCCGGCGCCTTCGCCGCCGCCGCGGGCCAGGTGCGGACGGCCGGCGGCGTCGCCTTCTACCTGAACCGCGGCACCTGGGTGGACGGCCGCATCCCGTCGCGGGGGAAGCTGCCGCTGACGCGCGTGGCCTTCGCCTCGAGCGAATACTTCGCGCTGCTGCGCGCCCACCCGGAGCTGGCGCCGGCGCTGGCCCTGGGGCGCAGCGTGCGCGTGGTCTGCGGCAACGGCCTCGTCGAGGTGACCGACCCCGGCGCCGGGGAATGATCAGCGCACAGTGGCGTAGAGGTTGAACTGCGGCGGGTTCTGCAGGTGCTTCTTCACCGTGCACGACTGGGCCGCCTGCAGCACGGCGGCCCGGTACTTCTCCGGGAAGGAGGCGGGCAGGACGACCTCGATGTTCATCCGGGCGATCAGGTGGCTGCGCTCGTCCCATTCCATGCCCATGTTCAGCTCGATGCCGGCGGTGTCGATGCCGCGCCCCTGGCAGAAGGAGAGGACGTAGAAGCCGGCGCAGGTGCCCAGCGAGGCCAGGAACAGCTCGAAGGGCGAGGGCGCCGTGTTCTCGCCGCCGGCAGCGACGGGCTGGTCGGTCTTATGGGTGAAGCCGTGGTAGTCGGCGTGGACCTTCTTGCCCCCGTGGAACGTGATCTTCATGTCCATGTCGTCCCTCCTTTGCCTGGATTCTCGGGCCGGGGCCGCGCCCGGCCCGCTACAGTTCGATCCCGGCGCGTGCCAGCATGGTCACGATCTCCTGCGTCGCCTCCGGCCCGTCCTGCAGCAGGTTGCCCTCGCCGTCATAGATGCGGAAATAGGGGATGGAGCTGAGCTCGTACTGCCGCGCCAGCGGCGAGGCCCAGTCGATGCCCTCGACCCCCTTGCGGTTGATGTCCAGCTTGACCACCGCCAGGTCGGGGCGCATCCTGGCCAGCTTGGCCAGCAGCGGCGACATCCTGCGGCAGGGCGGGCAGTAGTCGCTGTAGAAGTCGACGATGGTGGTCCGGCCCTTCACCAGGTATCCTTCGACGGCCAGCTCGGCGCCGGGAGCGAAGGCGTTGGCGGCGTGGCTGCGGTTCAGCCGGCCGTAGGCCACGTAGCCCAGCAGCGCCACCAGCGCCAGCAGGGCCAGCATCCAGGAGCGGAAGAAGCTCCGCGACTCCGTGCGCCGGGAGGGATCCCGCCCCGCGCCGGCAACGGTCTGGGCCCTCTGGACGGGGGCGCCGCACTGGATGCAGGCGAATCCCTCGTCGGGCGTGAACTGGCGGCAGCGGGGACAGATCATGGCGCCTCCTGGCGGCTGATTATACGCGAGCCAGGGGGGAGGCGCAAGGGCATGTAGGAGTCCATTACATATTGGACATCTGCCTTTGAAGGCGAGCTGATCGTACATAGTACTCCATGGGGGTGAGGTTGCCAATGCCGCGGTGAGGTTTTCTGGTGTTGTACCAGAGGAGGTAGTCGACCAGGGCCTGGTTGAGGGCCTGGACATCGTCGATGGTGC
>DAHVOV010000300.1 GCA_027318645.1 Candidatus Aminicenantota bacterium | reverse complement strand
CACGCGCAGCAGCTCCCGCGGATTGGCGCGGATGATGAAGTAGACGAACAGCGCCACGCAGAGCACGGCGGTGACGCGGATTATCTTGCGCTGCATGGCTCCACGCCAACGGGGGAAATCGTTAAAAACTCAGACACAATGGCCTGATTGTAGGCGCAAGCGCCGCAAAAGTCAATCAATCCCCGCGGCATCGCGGCACAGTGCCGAGTAACAAGTGACAAGTGACAAGGAGCCGCACCGAACCGAGCTCAAGTGATCCGCTTCTCTCCTTCTCTCTTTTCTCGTCACTGGTCACTCGTCACTGGTCACTAGCGCGCTTAGCCGAGTTCCTTGGTATATGTGTCCTCGAGATAGCGGTGCGCCTCGATATGGACCGCGCGGCCGCTGGCGGCGTCGACGTCGACCACGGTCAGGTCGAGCACCTGCGGGCCGCCGGCCACCTCGAACTTCTGGTGCATGCCGGTGAGGAACTTGCGCACGATCGGCTCGCGGGTCATGCCGATGACCGAGTCCAGCGCGCCGGTCATGCCCACGTCGGTCTGGTAGGCCGTGCCCTTCTCCAGGATGCGGCAGTCGGCGGTGGGAATGTGGGTATGCGTCCCCAGGACGGCGCTGACGCGGCCGTCGAGGAAATAGCCCATGGCCTGCTTCTCGGCCGTGGCCTCGGCGTGGAAGTCCACCAGCACGATGGGGTGCGGGTTGCGCTTCAGGAACTCGTCGGCGGCGGCGAAGGGGTTGTCCACCACCGGCTCCATGAACACCCGCCCCTGCAGGCTGACCACGGCCACGGCGTGGCCGCCGTCGGCATGGAAGACGAAGCTGCCGTTGCCCGGCGCGCCGGAGGGGAAGTTCAGCGGCCGCAGCACGCGCTGCTCGCTGGCGAGCAGCTCCAGCGCCTCCCTCTTGTCCCAGGTGTGGTTGCCGCCGGTCAGGACGTTGACGCCGGCCTCGAACAGCTCGTCGGCGGTGCGGCGAATGACGCCCAGGCCGCTGGCCGAGTTCTCGCCGTTGGCCACCACGACGCCGGGGCGGAACTTCTCGCGCACCAGCGGCAGGGCGGCGCGCAGGAAGCGGCGGCCGTGGCGGCCGACGACGTCGCCGACCAGGATGAGGCGCAGCGTCTTACTTGGCATACTCGATGGCCCGCACCTCGCGGATGACGGAGACCTTGATCTGCCCCGGGTACTCCATCTCGTCCTGGATCTTGCGGGCGATGTCCTTGCAGATCAGGAAGGTGCGGTTGTCGTCCAGCTCGTTGGCGTTGACGATGACGCGCACCTCGCGTCCGGCCTGCAGGGCGTAGGCCTTGGTCACGCCCGCGAAGGACTTGCTCAGCTCCTCCAGCTTCTCCAGGCGCTTGATGTAGGTCTCGAGGATCTCGCGCCGGGCGCCGGGCCGCGCGGCGGAGATGCTGTCCGCGGCCTGGATCAGCACCGCCTCGATGGAGGTGAAGGTCGTGTCCATGTGGTGCGAGGCGATGGCGTCCTGCACGGCGGCGGATTCGCCGTACTTCTTGGCCAGCTCCACCGAAAGCTGGGTGTGCGTGCCCTCGGTCTCGCGGTCGATGGCCTTGCCCACGTCGTGCAGCAGGCCGGCGCGCTTGCAGACCGGGACGCTGGCCCCGACCTCGCGGGCCAGGTAGGCGGCGATCCAGGCCACGTCCTTGGAGTGCTCCAGCACGTTCTGGCCGAACGAGGAGCGGAACTTGAGCTTGCCCAGGAAGAAGTACAGCTCGGGGTTCAGGTCGCGGATGCCCAGCTCCAGCACCGCCGCCTCGCCCTGCTTGCGCAGGTAGTTGTCGAAGTTGCCCTTGATGCGGTCGACGATCTCCTCGATGCGCGCCGGGTGGATGCGGCCGTCGGCGATCAGCGTCTCGATGGCCTGCTTGGCCATCTCGCGGCGGATGGGGTCGAAGGAGGAGACCAGGATGGCCTCAGGCGTGTCGTCGACGATGAAGTCGACGCCGGTGGCGTTCTCCAGGGCGCGGATGTTGCGCCCCTCGCGGCCGATGATGCGCCCCTTCATCTCGTCCGAGGGCAGGTCGATGACCGTCACCGAGGAGGAGACCACGTGCTCGGTGGCGATGCGCTGCACGGCGTTGGAGATGGCCTCCTTGGCCAGCAGCGTGCTCCTCTCCTTCAGCTCGTCCTCGATCTGCTTCAGCTTCTGGGCCGACTCCAGCCGCGCCTCGCTCTCGTACTGGCGGACGATCATGTCCTTGGCCTCCTGCACGGTGAGGCCGGAGATCTTTTCCAGCTTCTGGCGCTGCTCGTCGTAGAGCTGCGTGACCTGGCCGCGCAGGGCGGCGATCTCCTCCTCCTGCAGGTCCAGCTCGTGCTCCTTCTTCTTCAGCTCCTTCTCCTTGTTGTCCAGGTTGGCGTAGCGCTTGTCCAGGTTCTCTTCCTTCTGGATCAGCCGCTTCTCCATGACGTTCAGCCGGTTGACCTTCTCGTTCTGCCGGCGGTTGTACTCGTTCTTCCACTCGGCGAACTGCTCCTTCAGGTCCAGCTGCGCCTGCTTCTTCTCGCGCTCCAGCTCCTCGCGGCCCCGGGCCTCGAGCTGCTTCTGCTGGGCCTCCACCTTGCGGAACTCCCCGGCGAAGATTCTCCTCTTTAGCGACCAAACCGCTGCGGCGCCCAACAGGGCCCCGAGCAGCATCGCGAATGCGATCCCGATCATTGGCTACCTCCTGTGATCAGGACGACAAACTGACGGTTAACTTTCCATCCTCGCTTTCCGGCGACAACAGGGTGTCGATCCGCCCCAGGATCTGGGCCAGCTTCTCGTTCTCCTTCTTCAGGGAGAAGAGGTCCTGGGCGATGTTTATCGAAGTTAACAATCCCAATTTCTGGGCGTCCAATTCGTTCATCCTGCTCTTTATCTTGTTGATCTTGTTCTCCACGTACTCGACCACCTGCAGGAACTCCTCGGGCTTCACGTCGTCGGCCAGCTGGAACACGAAGCGCTTGCCGGTGACCGTGACCTCGACTTCCTTGCCCATCATTCCCCGATGGAGTCGACCAGCTCGATCAGCGAGGCGATCTTCTTGCGGATCTCGCCCTTCTCGCCCTCGCGCTGCGAGGAATCGTGCTTGACCTCCTGCAGCTCCTTGCGCAGCTTCTGGTTCTCCTCGCGCAGGGCCTTCATGCCGGCGATCATGCGGTTGATCTTCTCCTCCAGTTTATCGAACTCCTTGAATCCTCCGCTCATGCTTCACTCCTTATCGTTGGATTAGGCCCAGCTGCGCCGCCAGCCGGCCGGTGAACTCGCGGTGAGCCTCGTTCACCTCCTCGCCGGTCAGGGTGCGCTCCGCGGCCCGGTAGGTAAAGGACAGGGAAAAGCTGACCTGTCCGGCGGGGACGCCGGTCCCCTGGTAGACATCGGTCAGCTCGTAGCTCTCCAGGGCGGCCGGCCGCAGCCGCCCGATGGCGTCTTCCAGCTCCTGGAAGGTGCGCGCGCGCGCCATCAGGAAGGTGAAGTCGCGGCGCGCGGCCGGGAAGCGGTTCCAGGCCTGGAAGCGGGGCTCGCCGCCGTTCGCCAGCAGCGCCTCCAGGTCCAGCTCGGCGGCGAAGGCCGGGCGCTCCAGCTTGTGGAAGCCGGAGGCGGCCTCGGCCACCTCGCCGCACCAGCCGCAGGGCCTCTGTCCGCAGTCGACGCGGAAGCAGGCGCCCGGGCGGAACAGGGGGTGGGCGGCGGCGCGGAAGGCGAGCTCCAGCCGCAGCAGGCGCGCCAGGGCGGCCAGCTCCGTCTTGAGCCAGGCCAGGTCGAACTCCCGGCCGGCCAGGCGCCAGTCCGGGCGCTGCTCCTGGCCGTACGCGCTCAGGGCCAGGCGCCGGCGCTCCACGACCCGCCCATCCTCGTCGGCGAAGGCATTGCCGATCTCGAACAGGGCGACGCGCTCGAAGCCCTGGTTGGCGTTGGCCGCGGTGTTGCGCAGCAGCCCGCTCAGCAGCGAGTTCTTCATCACCGAGAAATCCCGGCCCAGGGGGTTCTTCAGGGCCAGCGGCCGCTCCTCGGGGCCGGCCAGGCGGTTCTCCTCGGGCGACTGGAACACGTAGTTGATCACTTCCTGGAAGCCGGCGGCGGTCAGGCGCGCCTTCAGGCGCTGCAGCCGCGGGCGCGCCTCGTCGACGCGCAGGACCGGGTTGGCCGTCAGCGGCATCTCGCCGCCCAGGCGGTCGTAGCCCAGGACGCGGGCGATCTCCTCCACCAGGTCCTCGCGGCACTCGGCGTCGACGCGGTGGCTGGGCGGGGCGACCTGCCAGGCCGCGCCGTCGTCGCGCAGCCGGAAGCCCAGGCGCTGCAGCACCGCGGCGGCCTCGGCCTCGGGGATGGCCATGCCGGTGAGCCGCGCCGGGAAGTCCTTCTCCAGGCGGATGACGGGGCGGGACTGCGGCCGCGGGTAGGCGTCCTGGAAGAAGGAGGGCTTCAGCGCCCGGCCCTGCGAGCGCGCCAGCAGCAGCAGGGCCATGCGCAGCGCCGGCAGGGTGGCCTCGGCGTCCATGCCGCGCTCGAAGCGGTAGCTGGCGTCGGTCTTCAGCCCCAGCGAGCGCGCGCCCAGGCGGATGACCACCGGGTCGAAGCAGGCGCTCTCGATGAAAACGTGGCGGGTGGCGGGCGTGATGCCCGAGTCCAGGCCGCCCATGATCCCGGCCAGCGCCAGCGGCCGCTCGCCGTCGGCGATCAGCAGGTGGCCGTTGTCCAGTTTCACGTCGCGCTCGTCGAGCAGGCGCAGCGCCTCGCCGGGGCGGGCGCGGCGCACGCGCACCTGGCCGCCGCGCAGCGTCTCCAGGTCGAAGATGTGCAGCGGCTGGCCGCAGGTCATCATCACCAGGTTGGACACGTCGACGATGTCGTTGATCGGCCGCAGGCCCAGCGAGACCAGCAGCTTCTGCACCTCGGGCGGCGACTCGCGCACCGCCAGGTCGCGCACGATGCAGCCGCTGTAGCGCAGGCAGTCGGCCGGGTCCTCGATGTGGATGGCGAACCCCGAGCCCGGGGCGCCGAGGTCGACGGCGGCCAGGTCCATGGGGACGAAGCGCAGGCGCGGATCCTTGGCCGCGATCTCGCGGGCGATGCCGTAGTGCGAGAGCCAGTCGGGGCGGTTGGGCGTCGTCTCCAGGTCCAGCACGGTCTCGCCGCCGACCTGCAGGACCTCCTCGGTGCCCAGGCCGAGGCCGGCCAGCAGCTCGCGCAGCCGGCCGTCCTCCAGGCCGCAGGCGACGAAGCGCTTCAGGTACTCGACGTTGATCTTCATGGCCTCACCCGAACTGCCCCAGCAGGCGCAGGTCGTTCTCGTACAGCAGGCGCAGGTCGGGCACGCCGTACTTGACCATGGCCACGCGCTCGATGCCCATGCCCAGGGCGAAGCCGGAGTACTCCTCGGGGTCGATGCCGCAGTAGCGCAGCACCTGCGGGTGCACCATGCCGCTGCCCAGGATCTCCAGCCAGCCGCTCCCCTTGCAGACGCGGCAGGAGGGGTCCGCCCCCGAGGCCGCTCCCGCGGCCGCAGGCCCCGCGGGGGAAGAACTGGACTGCCCGTGGGCACGCGAACCCGCGGCCTCGGGCCCCGCTGGGGAAGACGCAGACTGCCCGTGGGCACGGGAACCAGCGGGGGGGAAGCACAGGAAGCAGCTGATGTCCACCTCGGCCGACGGCTCGGTGAAGGGGAAGTAGCCGGGGCGGAAGCGCAGGACGATGTCCGGGCCGTAGAACGAGCGGCAGAAGGCCTCCAGCGTGCCCTTGAGGTGGGAGAAGCGCACGCCGCGGTCCACCAGCAGCGCCTCCACCTGGTGGAAGCACGGGGAATGGGTGGCGTCGGGGTCGTCCTTGCGGAAGGCCTTGCCCGGCGAGATGATCTTCAGGGGCGGCTTGTGCTCCAGCATGTAGCGCACCTGTATCGGCGAGGTGTGCGTGCGCAGCACCATCTCGTCGTGCCCCTCCAGGAAGAAGGTGTCCTGCTCGTCGCGCGCCGGGTGGTGCGCCGGGATGTTCAGCTTGGTGAAGTTGTAGTCCTCGAGCTCCACCTCGGGGCCGCGGGCGATCTCGTAGCCCAGCTGCAGGAAGATGTCCTCGATGCGCCGCTGGATGGCGGCGATCAGGTGCTCGCCGCCGGCGGGGAGCCGCGAGGGCGGCAGCGAGGGGTCGCGCCACTCGCCGGGCGCGGCGGCGGAGCGGTCCTGGGCGGCGGCCAGCGCCTCCTCGACGAAGGCCTTGAGCTCGTTGACCGCCTGGCCGGCCCGCGGCCGCTCCGCGGCGGCGCAGTCGCGCAGCCGCGCCAGCAGCAGCGAGACCCGTCCCTTCTTGCGGCCGAGGTAGCGCTCCTTCAACGCCGCCAGCGTTTCCGGAGATTGGGCGCCCTCTAGCTCATGGACCAGGGACCGTCGGGTTTCCTCAATCTCCTTCGTGAGCTCATCGATCATGCCACGGACTTGGCTTTCTCGACGATGGCGCGGAAGGTCTCGGGCTCGCTGGCCGCCAGGTTGGCCAGCATCTTGCGGTTGAGCAGGATATGGGCCTTCTTCAGGTTCTTCATGAACAGCGAGTAGCTCATGCCGAACTCGCGCACGGCGGCGTTGATGCGCACGTTCCACAGGGTGCGGAAGTCGCGCTTGCGGTTGCGGCGGTCGCGGTAGGCGTAGGCCATGGCCCGCTGCACCGACTCCTTGGCCGAGCGGTAGTTCTTGCGCTTGGCGCCCCAGAAGCCCTTGGCCTGGTCCAGTATCTTTTTCCGGCGCAGAAGCTTTTTGTTCCCGCGGGTAACTCTCGGCATCGTCTCCTCCTATTTCTCGTAGGGCAGCAGTTCCTTCATCTTCTTGAATTCCGACTTGACCACCAGCGTCGCCTTCTTCAGGTTGCGCTTGCGCTTGGCGCTCTTCTTGGTCAGGATGTGGCGGCCGAAGGCCTTGCTGCGCTTGATCTTGCCCTTGGCGGTGACCTTCATCCGCTTGTGGGCGCCTCTATGCGTTTTTAGTTTTGGCATCCTTGCCTCCTTTTTTCGCTCCGATCATGATATGGCAGAAAAAGCCCTCGCGCTTGGGCGGGGCCTCGATCTCCGCGATCTCCTTCAGGATCTCCATGATGCGCGCCACCATGGTCTCCAGCATCTCCGGCTTGCGCTTCTGCCGGCCCTTGAGCCACACGGTCACCTTCACCTTGTTGCCCTCGGCCAGGAACTCCTTGATCTTCTTGAGCTTCACCTCGACGTCGTGCTCGCCGATGACCGGGGTGAACTTGATCTCCTTGACCAGCACCTTGCGCTGGTGGCGCTGGGCCTCGTGGGCCTTCTTCTGCAGCGAGTAGAGGAACTTGCCGTAGTCCAGGATGCGGCACACCGGGGGCTGGGCCTCCGGCGAGATCTCCACCAGGTCCAGCTCCTTCTCGCGGGCGATGGCCAGGGCCTGGGCGACGGGAATGATGCCCACCTGGTTCTTCTCCTCGTCGATGAGGCGCACCTCGCGGGCCATGATCTCCTCGTTGATGCGGTGGGGATTCCTCTTCTTGTTGGGGATCGGTTTACTGAATCTCATAATGTTGGCTTTTTCCCTCTACGAGTATTTTAATTTTCTGCAGGAATTCGCTGAGAGCGATCTTGCCCTTGTCGCCCTGGCCGTGGATGCGGTAGGAGAGGTTGCCCGCCTTCTCCTCCTGCGGCCCGAGCACGAGAATGTAGGGCACCTTCTGCTTCTCGGCGTCGCGGATCTTGCGGTTGACGCCCTCGGCGCGGGCGTCGAGCTCGGCGCGCACGCCGGCGCGGCGCAGCTCCTCCAGCACGCGGCGGCCGTAGGGCAGGCAGTCGTCGTTGAGCGGCGCGATGACGGCCTGCACCGGCGCCAGCCACAGCGGGAAGAAGCCGCGGTAATGCTCGATGAGCACGCCGAAGAAGCGCTCCAGCGAGCCGAGCAGGGCGCGGTGCACCATGTAGGGCTGGTGGGCGGCGCCGTCGGCGCCGATGTACTTCATGCCGAAGCGCTCCGACATGTTGAAGTCGAACTGGATGGTGGTGCACTGCCAGAAGCGCCCCAGGGCGTCCTTGATCTTGATGTCGATCTTGGGGCCGTAGAACACGGCCTCGCCCTCCATGCGCTGGTAGGCCAGCTGGCGCACGGAGAGCGCCTTGACCAGCGAGGCCTCGGCCTGGACCCACATGGCGTCGCTGCCGGCGTACTTGCCGGCGGCCTGCGGGTCGCGCACCGAGAGCTCGATCTTGAACTCCTGGAAGCCGAAGGAGCGCAGCAGGTCGAGCGAGAAGTCGAGCACGCGCAGGATCTCGTCGTCGATCTGCTCGGGCGTGCAGATGATGTGGGCGTCGTCCTGGGTGAAGCCGCGCACGCGCAGCAGCCCGTGCAGGGTGCCGCTGCGCTCGTAGCGGTAGACCGTCCCCAGCTCGGCCCAGCGCAGCGGCAGGTCGCGGTAGGAGCGCTGGCTCGACTTGTAGACCATGATGTGGAAGGGGCAGTTCATCGGCTTCAGGTAGTAGTTCATCTCGTCGATGGCCATGGGGGCGTACATCGAGTCCTTGTAGAAGCCGAGGTGGCCCGAGGTCTGCCACAGCCATTCGCGGCCGATGTGCGGCGTGTAGAGCAGCTCGTAGCCGCCCTCGTAGTGGCGCTGCTTCCAGTAGGCCTCGATGACGTGGCGCATGCGCGCGCCCTTGGGGTGCCAGTAGACGAGGCCGGGGCCGGCCTCCTCCTGCAGGGAGAACAGGTCGAGCTGGCGGCCCAGCAGCCGGTGGTCGCGCTCCTTGGCCTCCTGCAGGAAGCGCAGGTGCTCGGCCAGCGCCGCGGCGTCGGGGAAGACCGTGCCGTAGACGCGCTGCAGCGAGTGGCTGCGCTCGTCCCCCTTCCAGTAGGCGGCGGCCACGCTGAGCAGCTTGACGTGCTGCAGCAGGCCGGTCGCGCCCAGGTGCGGCCCGCGGCAGAGGTCGACGAACTCGCCCTGGCGGTAGACCGAGACCTCGTCGCCGGCGACCTTCTCCTCCAGCAGCTCCAGCTTGAGGGTCTGGCCCTGGCGGCGGAAGTGCTCGCGCGCCTGCTCCTTGCTCCACAGCTCGCGGCGGATGGGCAGGTTCTGCCGCGCCAGGTGGGCCATCTTCTTGGCGATGGCGTCCAGGTCGGACTCGGCCAGCGGCCGCGCGGTCAGGAAGTCGTAGTAGAAGCCGTTCTCCACGGCCGGGCCGACGCCGTACTGCGTGCCGGGGAAGAGCTCGAGCACGGCCTGGGCCAGCAGGTGGGAGGCGGAATGACGGTAGACCTCGAGGGCCTCCGGCGAATGGGGATAGACCTCCTCCACCCGGTCGCCGGGGCCGGCCGGCGTGCCGAGGTCCCTCAGCTCGCCGTTTATCTTGATCAGGATCGCTTTTTCTTTGTCCATGGGAACAATAGGCGCGGGCGGGCTCGAACCGCCGACCTCTACCGTGTCAAGGTAGCGCTCTAACCAACTGGGCTACGCGCCTGTCCATCACCCTGGCTACTTGACCAGGGCCTTCAGTTCTTTGCCGGCAATGAACTTGGGGACCCGTTTCTTCGGAATATTGATCTTGGCGCCGGTCTTGGGATTGCGGCCCACCTTGGCCTTCTTGTCGATCACCTTGAAGGTGCCGAACCCGACCAGCGTCACCTTGCCCTGCCTTTTTTTCAACTGATCGCCGACAACCGCCACCAGCGTATCGATGACCCTGAGCGCATTGCTCTTGATGATACTGGAATCCTTAACCATCAGCTGGGCGATTTCGTTCTTGTTCATATTTAAGGTTCCTCCTCGCGTGACAACAGGGGTCAATGTATCGCAAAAGAGAGCGAAAGTCAATACCCATGGCCCTGGCGGCCATTCAACCCTGGCCGTGGGGTTCTAATTCCCCACGGGCCAGGGCGGCAGTCTCGCCGCCAGGGTTGCCCCGGAGGCAGTCCAAGTCCCCGACCATGGGGCTAGGATGCCCAAAGAAGTGATTCGTGATTCGTGATTTGTAACCGCAAGGGAAGGGTGGACTCCAGTAAGACTAAATTTCCAAGCTCCAAGCACCAAATCACAAATAATTTCCAAGTTCCAAATTCCAATGCCCAAAACAACAGCCCTTTCAGGTTTTTTCATTTTTCTTTTGATTTTTTTTGGAATTCCTGACTTTTTCGGACTTTGGAGCCTGGATTTTGGCACTTATTTCCTGCCAGTCCGCTTAATTGCCCTTCCTCTTCGTTTGGGTCATTCGGTCATTGGTGTTTGGTGTTTATTTGGAATTTGGTGCTTGGAACTTGGTGCTTCAGTCCTACCAGCTTCTGAAAGTTATTTTGTACAAACCTGGCTCTTTTTCAACGTGGAACGTGGTACGTGGTACGTGGCACCTCGATGCTCTTTAAGATCGTTGCCTGCCCGAACGCCGTACGCCGCGTGCCATCCGCCGTACGCCAGGCTCATAGGGGCCCCGAGACGGGAACGTTTGCTTTTCCCGGTGAAATCCTTTATAATGGCTCGTTGCCCATGTGCAAAATGAGGACCATCC
>DAHVOV010000299.1 GCA_027318645.1 Candidatus Aminicenantota bacterium | reverse complement strand
CGGCCGGCAACCGGCTGTACCTGACCCTGCCGGCGGCGGACAACGAGAGCGATCCCCTGTACCCGGGGAACCCGGTCATCGCGGTCTACGAGTTCCGCCGCCGCTGAGCGTCGAAGCGGTGCTGGACGCTGGCGGGCAGCGCCGCCTCCGGATCCATTTTCCAGGCCGTGTACAGGGAACAAGCCCCGAAGGTCAGGCGGCGGCAGGCGATGCCGGCAAAGCCGCAGCGCTCCAGCACGGCGATAAAATCCCTGCCATCGGGAAAAGACAGGATCGCCTCCCCCAGCAGAGCATAGGCCGCGCGATTGCCGGCGAGCAGCCTCCCGGCCAAGGGGATGACCGCCTTCAAGTATAGTCGGTGGAGCGTACGCACGGGGAACAGTCGGGGCCGGGAGAACTCGAGGATCACGGCGCGGCCGCCCAGCTTCAGGACGCGGAGCATCTCCCGCAATCCCCGCTCTAGGTCGCGGAAGTTGCGCGCGCCGAAGGCGGCCGCCACGGCGTCGAAGGAGGCGTCGGGAAAGGGAAGCTCCTCGGCGACGCCGCGTTTCGTTTCGATGAGCTCCGCCAGCCCCCGTTTGCGCGCCTTGGCGGCGGCCAGGGCCAGCATCCGTTCCGACGGATCGAGCAGCGTCGCGCGTCCGGCGCCGGCCTCGATGGCGGCCAGTGCCAGGTCGCCGCTGCCCGCGGCGACGTCGAGGAGCCGCGCCGGCGAGAGCAGTGCCGCCGCCACTTTTCGCCGCCAGCCGCGATCGAGGCCCAGCGACAGCAGGCGGTTCATGCGGTCGTAGCGCGGGGCGATCTGGTCAAACAGCAGGTGATCGGGCATGGCGTTCAGATTATATCGATCATAAGGTAAAAGTAAAAAGGTAAAAGGTAAAAAATAAGAAAAAGAGTTCGTTTCCATGCCCGCAGCTGCCACTATCACTATCACTATCACTTAGATCCAGAAAGATCTGCTCCCACCCTCCCTTCCCTGGAGCCCGCCTGAGCTCTTCAGTGCCGCGCAAGATCCTCTGCCCGCGGTTGTTGCACACCTGGAGCGAAAGGAAGTATCCTAGGATCATGCCGGAAACGGACCTGAAGACATTCGCCGACAAGCTGTACGCCCGCGCCAGCAGCCGCCGCCTCGACCACTTCGAGGTCCTGGGGCTCACCCACTCGGCCACGTTCGCCGAGATCGATGCCGCCTATCGCCGCCTCGCCGCCTTCTTTTCCGAGCAGCGGCTGGCGGCACTGGACGGCGAGAGCGCAGCCCGGGCGCGAGAGCTGCGCCGCCGCTTCCAAAGGGCCCACGAGGTGCTGACCGACTACGCCAAGCGTCACGACTATGAGAGCCGCGACTTCAAGGAGGCCGGCGAGACGGAAAAGATTGAGCAGCCCGCCGACACCGCGCGACGGATCTTCGCCAAGGCCAAGGCGCTATTCGCGCAGAAGCAGTTCGCGCTGGCCCTCGAGCTCGCCGAAAAGGCCCTGGAGGCCGACCCGCGCGCCGAGCACCACCACCTGCGCGGCCTCTGCCTGATGAACATCCGCCACCGCCGACACGAGGCTGAGGCCGCCCTGCTGAAGGCCGCGGAAATCGAGCCATGGAACGCCGGCCATGTCCTGGCCCTGGGCATGATGTTCTACAACGAAAAACTGCCGCAGCGCGCCCTGGGCTATTTCAAGAAGACGCTCGAGCTCGACTCCGCGAACGCCCAGGCCAGGGAGAAGGTCGAGTGGATCGAAGGGCCTCCGCCCACCACTATGGAGCGGCTGCGCGCCGGCCTGGCGCGCCGGCTGGGCAAGGCCATGCCGACTTTCTTCCCCGCCCCCCGCAAGAAATAGCCCCTCCGGCGCCCGGAACGGCGGCCATCCTGCCCGGAATTCCGTCCGTCCCGATTCCCAAATTATCATTTGGGAAGATTTATTACTATAATGAGATTATTGTGGGAGCGAGCAAATAGTGCTCAAGGAGAGCACGAGATGAAACGCATCCTTCTGACGGCCATGTTCCTGACCCTCCTGTGTGGGGCCATATCCCTGCTGGACGCGGCCATCCCACCCAGCGAGCGCCAAGCCCTCATCGCCCTGTACAACTCGACCGGCGGCGACTCCTGGTACCACAACACGGGTTGGAGAACCGCTCCTTTTGCTGCCGACGGCTTTACCATGCCGGGCACCGAGGGGACCTGGTACGGGATCACCGTGACTTCCGACCATGTGACGCAGATCTCACTGGACGATAATCGCTTGAGCGGCAACATTCCTGCCCAGATCGCCGATCTCACGATGCTGAAATCTCTTTCTCTCCATTCCAATGCATTCGGTTTGGGGACGATTCCGTCCCAGATCGGCAACCTGACCGGATTGGAATATTTGAACCTTGAATACTGCGACCTCACGGGGGAAATTCCTCACGAGCTGGGCAACCTGATTAATCTCACCTATCTCAATATCTCCCAGAACTATGGTCTTGGAGGTCCGATACCTTCCGTTTTCGGCAATCTGGTCAAACTGCAAACACTGGACCTGCATGACTCGAAACAGATCGG
>DAHVOV010000095.1 GCA_027318645.1 Candidatus Aminicenantota bacterium | reverse complement strand
CGGGGCGGGATGCGGCCGCGGCCGCGGCTCCGGCTTCGCCCTCGGGACCTCCTTCTCCTCCTCCGCCGCCTCGGCCGTTCCCGGGGGCAGCAGGTCGGGGAAAGTAGGCAGCTCCTTCTCCGCCGCCGCCTCCTTCTGCGGCTCGGCCTCCGGCATCGCGGCCAGGGGGATGTCCTGGATGGCCGTTTCGTCGATCATGGCCGGCATCTCGATGTCGACCTCGGCGGGAGCGTTGTCCGCCGGCTGGCCGAACATATTGTCCAGCTCCCGGAAGTCGATGCCGGACGGCTTCTCGGCTTCCTTCTTGGCCAGCAATCCCGACAGCAGGAAGAAGTAGAGGATCTTCAGGATGCGGTATTTCCCCTCGGCCGGATAGTCGAGGAGGACGGATTCCAGCCGCTGCGGCCGGCTGAAGCGCGAGAGCACGCCCTGCATCTCGGCGTCGAGGGGATAGCGGCTCGTCTTGGCGGGGTCGGGGTTCATCTGCAGCTCTCCCGACATGGAGCCCAGCTCCTCCCAGACGATGTTCACGTCCATCTGCCCCAGGACGTACTGGATGACGATGGCGGGGATCTCCAGGTCCAGGCTCATCATGCGGTTGGGCGGGGGCTCCTGCACGAGCTGGTAATTGCCCGTGCTCCAGCGCAGGACGCTCAGGGCGATGAGGCGCGCCTGCTCGCGGGTGGCCTGGATCAGCACCTCCAAGGTGATGACCCCGTTCTCGACCAGGACCTTGCCGAACGTCTCGCTGATCTTGTTCCCGGCCTGGTAGGGGGCGAGGGCGTTGGGATCGACCAGCTTCTTGGCCAGCAGGACGTGATCGACGCGATCGGCCTCGTCGGCGGAGATGGCCCAGCTGATCCGGCCGCGGTTGAGATAGAAGACCTTCAGCACCTCGTTCTGGCGGAAGTAGAGGATGCCGGTCTGGTCCTGCTCGTACAGCGACAACAGCAGCTTGACCGGCGCCGTCTCGGTCAGCGTTCCTTGGTCCGGGATCATGTCGCCTCCGCCGGGCGCGATGCGAGGCCGAAAAGCGCCCTGCCGATGCTTATTGTAGCGGGAGGCGGCGAAAAGTCAAGACGTGCGGGAAAGGCCGGTCAGCGCCCGGAGACCTTGCGCTCGTGGTCCAGCAGCCACTGCTTGCGCCAGAGGCCGCCGCCGTAGCCGGTGAGGCGGCCGTTGTGGCCGATGACGCGGTGGCAGGGGACGATGATGGCCACGGGATTGCGGTGATTGGCCCCGCCCACGGCCCGGCCGGAATAGGGGCTGCCGATGGCGCGGGCCACGCCGCCGTAGGACAGGGTGCGGCCGAACGGGACCTTGCGCAGCGACGCCCACACCCGCTTCTGGAACGGGGTGCCGCGCAGCATCAGCGACACCTCGAACTTGCGGCGCTTGCCCATGAAGTACTCGTCGAGCTGCTGGCGGGCCTGGTGCAGGCACTCGGGGGCGCCGTCGCTCTCCTGGCCCGGCTGCTCGCAGAACTCGACCGCCTGCACCCATTTCTCGCTGCCGGAGATGCGCAGGTAGCCGATGGGCGACTTGTAGTACACGCAGGGAGGCGCGCCGCGGCCTCTTTTCCTGCTGGCCATGACGGCGTTCATTGTTTCAGTATGGCTTCCAGCCGGGCGTTCACTTCCGCCCAATTCACGATGTTCCAAAAGCCCTCGACGAACTTGCCGCGGTCGTTCTTGTAGTCCAGGTAATAGGCGTGCTCCCAGACGTCGAGCACCAGCAGGACGCGGAACATGGGGATGACGTTGGTGTTGTGCTTTTCGATCTGCATCAGCAGGGGGCGCTGGGTCTGGCGGCAGTAGACCAGGGCGGCCCAGCCCGATCCCTCCGCCGTGGCCGCGGTCTGGGAGAATTCCTTGCGGAAGCGCTCGAACGAGCCGAACTCGGCGTCGAGCGCCTTGGCGATGGCCCCCTGCGGCTTGGGCGCGGCCTTGGCCGCCGGCGCCAGGTTCTCCCAGAACAGCGAATGAAGAAGATGGCCGGCGGCATTGAAGGAAAATGCCTTGGCCAGGGCCTTGGCGTCGCCGTCGATCCCCTCGCGGCGGTTCTTGTCCAGCGTTTCCAGGATGGCGTTGGCGCCGTTGACATAGGCCGCATGGTGCTTCTGGTGGTGCAGCTGCAGCTGCGCCTCGGAGATGAACGGCTCCAATGCATTATAGGCGAAACCTAATTCAGGAAGGACGTACGGCTTCTTTTCCATGGTTTCCTCCAAAAAATCTTCAGTTGTCGCGGGTATTAGTATAGAAAGCCGGAAAAAAAATGTCAAGTAGGCCGTAGCGAAAGGATAAAAAATGTTGTTTGCCTGAAAACCGAATAATATGGGCATTATTCACGGCCATTGGCCCGGAATGCCCGGAGAAAATGAAAAAAGCCGCCCGCCGCTGCCCGGTCCCGGACCGATGCCGCTGCGGGCGGTTCCGCCCCTGGGGACAGGAGGGGGCATCCGTTGGCCGCCTGGCCCTCCGGTGCGGCTTCGGTTATAATGGGGCCTGGAGGCCCGATGAAGAGAACGCTCGTCCTGCTGATCGTCCTGAGTGCGTCGCTGCTGCTGCCGGGCGCCGGTGACCCCCTGACCGTCGCCGAGAGCTCGGGGTACGCGAGGACCTCGCTGTACGCCGACGTCATGAACTTCCTGTACCAGGTCCAGGGCTTTTCGCGCCAGGTGAAGGTCGTGCCGCTCGCCGTATCCGCCGAGGGGCGGATGATCCCGCTGGTGGTGGTGAGCCGCGAGGGGATCGCCCGACCCGGCGAGCTGGCCGCCTGCGGCAAGCCCGCGGTGCTGGTCATGGCCAACATCCATGCCGGCGAGGTGGAGGGCAAGGAGGCGTCGCTGATGCTCGTCCGCGAGCTCGCCCAGGGACGCTTCCCCGGCCTGCTCGACCGCCTGGTGCTGCTCTTCGTCCCCATCTTCAACGCCGATGGCAACGACAAGCTGGGCCGCAACCGCCGCGACCTCGGTCCCGAGCTGGCCGGCGTGCGGGCCAACGGCCAGAACCTCGACCTCAACCGCGACTACATGAAGCTGGAGTCGCCCGAGGTGCGGGCGCTGGTCGGCCTGTTCAACGCCTGGGACCCGCTGCTGACCGTCGACATGCACACCACCAACGGCTCCTACCACAGCGAGCCGGTGACCTACGCCACCCTGCTCAACGCCAACGGCCACCCGGCGCTGGCCGACTTCATGTGGCGGAAGCTCTTCCCGGCCGTGGCCCGCGGGCTGAAGGCGGCGGACGGCTTCGACAGCGTCCCCTACGGCAACTTCGCCGACCGCGAGCACCCGGAAAAGGGGTGGGAGAGCGACGCCCTGGAGGCGCGCTACGGCTCGAACTACGTCGGACTGCGCAACCGCTTCAGCATACTGGACGAGAACTACTCCTATGCCGATTTCCGCACCCGCGTGCTCGCCTCGCGGGACTTCGTGGCCCAGGTCCTGGCCTTCGCCGCCGAGAACGCCGGCGTGATGGCCGGGATCGCGCGCCGCGCCGACCGCGAGACGGCCGCCGGCTTCGCCGCCGCCCCCTTCGCGCTCGAGTTCAGGCTGGAGAAGCTGTTCGACGTCACCGTGAAGAGCTACGAGTTCGTCAAGGAGGCCATCAAGCCCGAGGAGCGCGCCAAGTACCCGCCCTGGGTCGGCGACTTCGTCATGAAGAAGACCGACGTGCCGCGCGACTACCGGGTGCCGTACTTCGCCCTGGCCGTGCCCACGCGGACGCTGCCGCTGCCGGCCGGCTACGTGCTGCCCCCGTTCCAGGACGAGGCGCTGGCCCTGCTTCGGCGCCACGGCATCCGCGTCGAGCGGGTACTGGAGGGGTTCCGCGCCGAGGCCGAGAGCTTCCGCATCGAGGCGCTGGAGGTCGGCAAGACCCTGTTCCAGGGCCATGCGCTCCTGGCGCTCAAGGGCCGCTACGAGAAAGGCGAGGCCGATATCCCGGCCGGCTCCCATTATATCGGCCTCGACCAGCCGCTGGCCCGCCTGGTCCCGGTGCTGCTCGAGCCCGAGTCCGCCGACGGCCTGGCCGCCTGGGGCTTCTTCAGCCGCGTCCTGGTCCAGCAGTGGAGCAACGCCCTGGGCCCCTACCCGGTGCTGCGCCTGGCGCGGCGCCCGGCGACGCCGCTGCTGGCGGATTGAGGCCGGCATGCTGGAGACGCTGAGCGAGCGCCTGGGCAAGGTGCTGCGCGCCCTGCGCGGCGAGGTGAAGGTCACCGAGGAGAACATGCGCGAGGCGCTGCGCGAGATCCGCCTGGCGCTGCTGGAGGCCGACGTCAACTTCCGCGTGGTCAAGCAGTTCGTGGAGAACGTGCGCCTGAAGTCGCTGGGCCGCGAGGTCCACGACAGCCTCAACCCCACCCAGCAGGTGATCCAGATCGTCCAGCAGGAGCTGACCGCCATGCTGGGCTCCGAGAACCGCGAGCTCGCCCGCAGCCCGGTCAAGCCCACGGTGATCATGCTGGCGGGGCTGCAGGGCTCGGGCAAGACCACCAGCGCCGGCAAGCTCGCCCTGCACCTGAAGGGGCTGGAGCGCAGCAGCCTCCTCTGTTCCTTCGACCTGAAGCGCCTCGCCGCCGCCGAGCAGCTGGAGACCATCGCCCGCGAGAGCGGCATCGCCTTTCACCCGTTCGCGGGCGGCGACCTGCTGGCGCTGGCGGCGGACGTGCGCCGGGCCGCCGCCGAGACCGGCTACGACTACGTCATCGCCGACACGGCGGGCCGCCTGCACGTCGACGACGAGCTGATGGCCGAGCTGCGCCGGGTCAAGGAGGCGCTGCGGCCGGCCGAGACCCTGTACGTCGCCGACGCCCTGACCGGCCAGGACGCGGTGAACTCGGCCCAGGCCTTCGCCGCGACGGTCGGCATCGACTCGATCCTCCTCACCAAGCTCGACGCCGACGCCCGCGGCGGCGCGGCGCTCTCCATCGTCAGCGTCACCGGCCGGCCGATCAAGTTCATCGGCACCGGCGAGAAGCCCGGCGACCTGCAGCCCTTCCATCCCGGGCGCCTGGCCTCGCGCATCCTGGGCATGGGCGACATGCTGACCCTGATCGAGAAGGCGCAGAAGCAGTTCGACGAGAAGCAGGCCGAGGCC
>DAHVOV010000048.1 GCA_027318645.1 Candidatus Aminicenantota bacterium | reverse complement strand
GCACCCCCGAAGGGGGCTGCCTGCCGTGCAGGTAGTCCACGGGGATGCGTAGCGGAGCGCCCCGTAAGGAGGCTGGCGACGCGCAGCCTTCCCGGTGGACCCACCTGTGCGGACTGGCTGATCAGGCGGCCCTGCGGGCCGCTTTTTTTGGCTCGCCGGACAGAGAAAAGAACGGAAAAGCGCTTCAGCGCTTTATCCTTCAAAGGCCATCCCTGACGGGGTGGCAGGGCAACGGCCAAAGGCTCGTGCCAGCTCAGACTTCAGATTGGCTTTGGGGGACGATGCGAGAGCGTTTCAGGCTGATGACCAGCGGCATGGGAGCCCCATGGTGGGCTAGGTGACTTCAGGCCCGCTCCCAGTGGCCTTGGGTCGCGCCTGACGGCCCGCCGCACGGGCCAGGAAATCCTTGATCCCCGCTTCTGCAGCGTCGGCCTCCCCTCTCAGCCTACCCAGGAAATCCGCCTGCCACGCACGGTCGGAAGCATCGATCTCGTCGATCTCAGCCAGCATGGCAGCGCAGTTCGTCTCCAACCCCTGCCATCGCTCGGCCAGCTTGCCGTAGGCCCCGCGACGGCTTTCAAGCAGGGCTTCGAGGGTCGCAATTCTCTGCTCCTGCGCCTGATGCGCCGCCCGAGTGGCCGTACCCGGCAGTTCCCGCGCCCGCTCAGCCGCCAGAGCCTCGGATAGGCGATCCATCTGGCTCTCGGCCTCCAGGAGCGCGTCTCGTGCCGCCTCCAGGACCGCATGAATGTCAAAGCGGCGGTTCTCGCGGTTCTGCCGGCGCTCAAGTGCAAGCTGTTCCTGCTCGTGGATCGCGGCGGTCGAACGCCGCATCACACCGACCATCTGCTTCAGGCTGCTGATCTCACCGCCTCCCGCCGCCTTGCTCGCTTGCCAGAGGCGGGCGTTTTTCGCCACCCTCGCCGCCCGCTCGGCCTCGATCCGCTCACGTTCCGCATCGAGTTGACGCGGTTTCCTGAGTTCCTCGCCGCGCGTGCTGGCATCGTCGACCTGTTCGGCAGCGGTTTGAGAGACCCCGTCCTTCTGGAGGATTGAGTCCATGACCGCCTCGGGCTGTTCTGCGTCGCAGACCATCACGTAAATCGGGGCGGCGCGGCCGCGCGTCGCTCCCGAATACATATGGTTCCTCGCCAAACCGGCCCGGCCCACGAAAATCGCCCGGTCAACGGTCATGCCCTGCGCTGAGTCGAGGGTTGAGGCGTAGCCCAGTTCGACGTGTTCCTTCGCGTATTCGGCCGTCAGGAAAACGATCCGGCCGGCCGCGTTCTCGACGAAAATGCCGTCGCAAACCCCGTCATCTTCAATCCCCACGACCGTCCAGACGTCACCGTTGTAAACGCAGCCCTCGTGGTCATTTTTCCGCGTCCGGATCGTGTCGCCGATCCCCGCGCGCTGGTCTCGCGCGATTTCAAAACGCGGATCTATGCCCCTAAGCTTCTGTATTTCCTGGGAGATCTCAGCCGCCTCGGCGTTCGTGTAGGCCACGACCAGGCTGCCAGGGTGCTCGGCCCAGAGGGTCGCCGCAACGCGGGCGTAGTCTGAGGAGTTGGCGCTTTTCAGCCGCCCGCCGCGCGCCGCCGCGTCGACGACGGCCCCGACATCCCCATCTCGCAGTGCCTGTGCCTCTTTGGCCCAGGCCCGGTTCCGCCACGATGTGTTCAACTCGGCCATCGCGCCGGCTCGCTCGGCAGCCCGCTGGACCATCGCCCAGGTCGGCCGGCGGTCAATCGACCCCGATTGCGCCCTGTCCCCGGTCATAACGACCTGAATCTGGTTAGCCGGGTCCTTGGCAAGCCGAAGGATTTCAAGGAATTGGGCCTCGTCGACGAGGCCACCCTCGTCGATGACCAGCAAGACTGGCTTGCGGCTTTTTTGGGATTTTACGGCCTTCTGCCGCACCAGAAAGTCGGCAATCGACATGGAGTTCCCGGCCCCGATATCGGCGCCGAGGCTGCGTCCAATTTTAGCGTTGCGGGCGAGGGCGATGACCTCCATCCCTTGCCGCCGCGCGGCTTCGGCAGCGGGCTTGAGGATGAAGCTTTTGCCAGCCCCGGCGACACCGCGGATCGCACAGAGACCCCGGCCTTCGGCGATCAGGCGCAGCGCGATGGACTGTTCCACCGTCGCCGTTTCCGGGACCTCAATGAGCAGCCTCCGGCACTGCTGTCGGGCGACCTGCTCGAACTCCTCAGTTATGCGGGCTTCCCACTCGACGCGACGGTTCGTGATGATCCGCCCCCCGATCCCCGCGACCTCGTGCGCCCGGCGGGTGTCCACGACCAGGCCCTCCGTCATCGCGAGGACCGTGGGCGCGAGCTTGCAAGCCATGTGGACGAGGCCATCAGATGCGGCGGCATCGAGGAATTGAGCGGCCTTGAGCATTGAATCGGCAGCCGGAACCCCCTGCCCGACCAGAAAGGCGGCGAGGTCCGTCAGACAAAAAATCTCCTGCGCATAGATGAAGTCTAGGGCCGCTTTCTGGTCATAGCCCCCTCGCTTTCTGCGGGAGGGGGAGGGAGACGGCGCCTCGCCGCCTCGCCGCGCGCGGAGGCCAGCGAAGCCTTTCTCAAGAGCTTCCCCGCCCAAAGTCCGCCAATCCGCCCGGAGCCTGTCGGCCTCCTCCCCGCCGCCAGCCAAGGCCAGGTCGATCTCGGCCTCGATCTTCTCGTAGTCGGCTGAGTTGGACTGCCGGTCCAACGTCCAGAGGTGATGATCCAGCCGGTCGTCGATCGTCCGGTTCAGGCCGGATTTTACCCGGTCCCGCCAAAGGCGCTCACTCGCCCTGCTTAGATTTTCGGCGGCTCCGGCCAGGTCGCGGAGTTCCGGGGTCGACACGGAGCCGACCTGGCGGTTGAGCCAGGCGTCCTCGCTCAGCCCCAGCCGTTCGCTCAGGCAGGCTTTCATCGCCTGCATAGCCGCGGCCGTGGCGATGCGCTGGCACCCCATGAACAGCTTTGAATCGATGGTCCTCCACGCGCCGTCGCTACCCTGGGTGGAATTAGCAATCATAAAATGCACGTGAAGGTGAGGGTCGCCGGCCGAGGAACCCCTGTGGGTGAAGGAGGCGCTTATGAGCCCATCGCCCTTGACCGAGTTCACCCCGTCGCGGCCTGTGCGGGTCCGGACGAGGCCCTCCAGGGTCTCCAGAAACACCCGTTCGGCGACCCGTGCGGCTTCCTCGGCGGCCTCGCGCTCGGCCGGGTCATCCGAAGCCAGGAGGAGACTGACGGATTTCGGAAGGGCCAGGATCACCCCATAGAATCCCACTTCGGCCCCCTTGCCGCGGAGCCGGATTTCTTCATCGGGGCCGAGCGGATCGAGCGGGTCAGGCCGTTTCAGAACCCCGTCTCTCATGACCGCGAGAATGTCAGGCATCCTGACTTGCTCGCCCAGTTCCAGCCTCGTCGCCCCGCGGCCGCTCCACCGGCCGGGCAGCCCTGCACGGGCGAAAACCTCAGCCAGTTCCGCCCCCGTCATCACGGGCTTGAGGACCGCCGCAAGCCCGGCTTGCTGCGCAATATGCCGGGCCAGCGCGGCGGCGCTCTTGCGACGATACGTGCGGGACCGGCTGGCCACTGCCGGCTCTACCGGGGGGGAGCGGTGGCGCCCCGGACGGGGGAGCGGGGAGGGAAAAAACTCATGATGCCGATGTGCATTAGTTTTCGATAGAAAGCAAGGGGAAGAGGCAGGCTGGGACGAGGCTGGGAAGAGAGCGGCTGGGACGAGGCTGGGATGGGGTGGCGCGCCGGCGAGCGGCTGGGACGAGGCTGGGATGGGGTGGCGCGCCGGCGAGCGGCTGGGACGAGGCTGGGATGGGGTGGCGCGCCGGCGAGCGGCT
>DAHVOV010000045.1 GCA_027318645.1 Candidatus Aminicenantota bacterium | reverse complement strand
TCGAAGGCGTGCGCCCCGCGGCCGGCCAGGCGCAGCCAGCCGTTGGCCGTGTCGTCGATCTCGATCATCGCCAGACGCTCCGCCGCCGGAAGACGGGCGTCCTCGATCGCCAGATACTTCTCCGGGACAAGCAGCAGGTAGTCCTTTATGCCCTTCGGTCCCGCGGCGAGGAGGGGCATGGCGCAAAGCGCGAGCAGGAGCGGAAATAAGAGTTTTGTCCGCATGCGAGCATTGTAGCCTTTTGGGAGGCGAACCTCAACGAACAAGAAGCGGTAGTGATGGAGTAGCCTAGAATCGATCTGACGTGATTCGTGATTCGAAAAGCCCCGGCGTTTTTCACTTTTGCCTTTTTACTTCAGCCTTTTTCTTTGAGCATTCGTCCAGTCCAAGCACCAAGTAATTTTCTTAGCGCCTTTTTTTTCTACTTTTACCTTTTACCTTTTTCCTTTTACCTTATGAGCTCTGCTGCCTGGAATTCGGGACCTCTTCCAATTTTTGTCTTGCGCGCGAAGCGCGCGCCTCGTCACTCGTCACGATTGCCCGTACAGTTCCAGAATGGCCGGCGCCACGTCGCTGATGCTCCGGACGCTCCGCCGCAGGCGGGCGCCGTGGCGGCCCCAGGCCAGGAACGGCACCGGGTTGCGCGTGTGGCCGCGCAGCGAAAGGTCCTCCAGGTTGCCGTGGTCGCTGGTGAGGACGAGGGTGTCGCGCCCCGGGTCGAGCCCGGCCAGCAGCGCCCCCAGCAGGTCATCGAGGTCGCGCACCAGGGCGGCGCACTCCTCCGGCCCGCGGCGGTGGGCGTACACGTCGGTCTGGAAATACTCGTAGAGCACGAAGGGGAAGCGCCGCGAGGCGCCGCGCAGCACCGCCGCCGCCTGCACGGGAGTGAATTCGGGAAGGCGCAGCCCCTGGGCGAAGAGCGAGCGGTTGCCGTAGTCCTGGTAGAGCGCCCGGCCGGCGCGGATGTCGGCGGCGCTGAACGGGCGCTGGCCGCTGGCCAGCAGCATGCAGGAGGTCACCGAGACCATGCGCTTGAAGCGCTCGGGGAAGCGGCCCGAGAACCACAGGCGGCCGTCGGCCTCGATGCGCACGTGGCGGGATGTGAACAGCCGCTCATGGGCCGGGTAGGCGTTCAGGTAACGGGCGGCGACCCCCTGCCGGCAGAGGCGCGAGAGCAGGTTGCGCTCGCGCACCAGGCGGCGCAGCGGCAGGTCGGGATAGCCGTTGCGGTGGCGGCCGCCGATCTCGCCGGCCGTCGCCCCGCAGAACAGCGCCGTCTGGCCGCTGGCGCTCTGCGGCGCTCCCGGGATGCCCAGGCAGGCGTCGATGGCGGCCAGCGGCGTGCCGTCGTCCAGGCGCATGCCGCCGCTCCAGAAGGGGAGGAAGCGGCAGCCGGCGCGGAAGAACGGGTTGTCGCTGTCGCGGCGGCCCACGCCGCAGCCGTCGACGAAAAGGAAGATCAGCCGTTCCATGGGGGGCCATTATACCGCCGGCGGAAAAAAATGAAAATTTCTGGCAGGGATATTGCTTTCCCGATCGGATTGGAATATAATCTGGGTCCCTGCGGAGTCCGTAGAGATCAACATGATTGACAAAACAGGTATAGTCGTGGTATGCTCTTTTTTTTCCAGCGCTGGCGTAGCTCAGCCGGTAGAGCAGCTGATTTGTAATCAGCCGGTCGGGGGTTCAAATCCCTTCGCCAGCTTGAAATGAGCGGACAATGAGACGTGAGGGCAGGTTCCAGAGCGGTCAAATGGGACGGGCTGTAAACCCGTTGGCGCAAGTCTTCGGAGGTTCGAATCCTTCCCTGCCCACTTGGAATGCGGGAGTAGCTCAGCTGGCTAGAGCTATAGCCTTCCAAGCTATAGGCCGCGGGTTCGAATCCCGTCTCCCGCTTTTGCATGCCCTCGTAGCTCAGTTGGCAGAGCGCATCCTTGGTAAGGATGAGGTCATCAGTTCGATTCTGATCGAGGGCTCTGGTCCCGTGCTGGCGTGAACATGAAATATCTATTCTATTAGGAGGAAACGATGGCAAAGGAAAAATTCGATCGCACGAAGGCGCATTTGAATATCGGCACGATCGGGCACGTGGACCACGGCAAGACGACGTTGACGGCGGCGATCACGAAGGTGCTGAGCAAGCAGAACGAGCGGGTGAAGTACCGTGACTTCTGGAGCATCGACAACGCGCCGGAGGAGAAGGAGCGGGGCATCACGATCAACATCGCGCACGTGGAGTACGAGACGGTGAACCGGCACTACGCGCACATCGACTGCCCGGGGCACGCGGACTACGTGAAGAACATGATCACGGGTGCGGCGCAGATGGACGGGGCGATCCTGGTGGTGTCGGCGGCGGACGGTCCGATGCCGCAGACGCGTGAGCACATCCTGCTGGCGCGGCAGGTGAACGTGCCGGCGATCGTGGTGTTCATGAACAAGTGCGACATGGTGGA
>DAHVOV010000288.1 GCA_027318645.1 Candidatus Aminicenantota bacterium | reverse complement strand
TTCAGGAGGGAGAGGGGAGGTACGAAGCCAACCCTTCCTTCCTCTTCCATATGTTTATACGCGCGACCCAGGCCCGGGGTTTCATGAAATAATCGTGAAGGCCGCCTCCCGGGTCCCCGCTGCCGCCAACGTCCCCGGGGTCCGCTTTTTATCCGCTCCACGCACCACATCACCCTTGCCGCCCGCTGCGGCGGTCTCGCCCGCAACGACGGTTCTCAGCGGCCTGCCGAGGGGTCCGCGTACGGATTCTCTTGACTTGAGGCCGTTTCAGGGCTATGATGAATTCCCCAAGGAGGAACCATGAAAAAAGCGCTTGTTCTCGCCATCGTCGTGCTGGCCGCGACCCTGCTGCTGCCGGCCGACATTTACATCAAGACCAACGTGCACACCGACGCCTTCGAGATGATGGGCCAGAAGCAGCCGGCGAAGGACGAGGTCACCGAGCAGTGGGTCAACAATGCCCAGATGTACAACAAGCAGGGCGACCTGGTCACAATCATGGACCTGGGCAAGAACATGATGTACATCGTCAACCTGAAGGAGAAGAACTACGTCGAGACCACCCTGCCGCTCGACATGTCGAAGCTCCTGCCCAAGGAGATGGCGGCGATGGCCTCGATGATGAAGATGACCGTCAAGGTGACGCCCAACGGCCAGACCAAGAAGGTCGGCACCTGGAACTGCAAGGGCTACAATGTCGAGATGAACATGGCCATGATGCCGATGAAGATGACGGTCTGGGCCTCCTCCGAGGTCCCCTTCGACTGGAAGATGTTCGCCAAGATGTACGCCAACGTCTCCAAGATGCAGTTCATGGACGATGCCGCCATCTCCGAGTTCCTCAAGATCGATGGCTTCCAGGTCGCCACCGAGATGAGCATGGACATGATGGGCAGCAAGATGCGCGTGGCCAGCCAGGTGGCGGAGATCGCGCAGAAAACCCCGCCCGCCGGCCTCTACGCGGTGCCCGCCGGCTTCAGCAAGCAGAGCACCCTGTCCATGAAGGACATGCAGAACCGCTAGACAGAAGAAATTGAAAAAAAGGGCGGCGCCTGCCGCCCTTTTTTATTTTTAAGTGAATAATGAACAGTGAAAGAGTCTGGTCTTGCAGGATTTGTTGCTCAAGAAGTGAAAAGTGAAAGAGTCGGGGCTGACAGAGATGTGCCTAGAGCAGGATGTCCAGGCTCGAAGAGTCTGCAAAAGCTCGATTTTCAGGCTCCTTCACTGATTCTTCAATCGTTGTAAGACTCTTTCACTTTTCACTATTCACTTTTCACTGTTTCACTGTTTTACTTTTCACTATTCCATTGACAACGCGCGGGGGACCGACTACCCTGCTGGTCTGCGCGGAGGCTGCTGCGCCTAGCCGCGGGAAAAGGAGGGGAATGATGAGCGACCTGCTGGGAACGCGCGTCTCCCACTACCGCATCGTCGATTTCCTGAGCCGCGGCGGCATGGGCGAGGTCTATGTCGGCTTCGACGAGAAGCTCGGCCGCCGCGTGGTGATGAAGAGCATCCGCTCCGAGCACCGGCTGATCGCCGAGGCCAAGACCCGCTTCCTGCGCGAGGCGCGCATCCTGTCGCAGCTGGCCCACCCGAACATCTGCCAGATCTTCGATTACATCGAGGGGGAGGACGCCGATTTCCTCGTCCTGGAGATGATCTCCGGCCGGAGCCTCGCCGAGGGGGCCGCCCGCGACCTGGATCTCGGCGAAAAGCTCCGCATCGCCAGGCAGATCGCCGACGTCCTCGTGATCACCCATGCCCAGGGGATCATCCACCGCGACCTCAAGACGGACAACATCATGCTGACCCCTGAAGGGCAGGTCAAGGTGCTCGATTTCGGGCTGTCGCGCTCGCAGATGGACGAGGCCACCCTGAGGCTCATCGCCAGCGCCACGGGCAGCTTCCGCACCGAAGCGAACGGCGGGGGGAGCGGCCGGAGCCAGAAGCTGACCGAGGCCGGGATCGTCATGGGTACGCTGCAATACATGAGCCCCGAGCAGGCGCGCGGGTCGGAGGCGACCCCCGCCAGCGACCTGTATTCGCTCGGCCTGGTGCTGCAGGAGCTCTTCACCGGCTCCCTGGCCTATGAACCGGCCGCGGACTTCGAGGCCCTGCGGCAGCGGGTCATCGCCGCCGACACAAGGCCCATGAGCGGCAGCGATTCCCATCTGGCCGCCCTCGTCGAGCGGCTCAAGTCCCTGGCGCCGGCGGCAAGGCCGGCCGCCGTGGACGTGGCCGAGCGCCTGGCCTGGATCCAGGGCAAGCCGGCCCGGCGAAGGAAAAAGGTCCTCCTGGCCGCCGGCGTGGCGGCTCTGGCGGTCTTCGCCGCGGCCATGGCCCTGCAGACCCGCCGTGCCGTGCGCGCGGAGAGGACCGCCGAGGCGGAGGCCGCGGCGGCGAAGCAGATCTCCGGGTTCCTGGTGGAGCTGTTCCAGGTGCCCGATCCCAGCGAGGGCCGCGGCCGCGCCGTCACCGCCGGCGAGATCCTGGACGAGGGCGCCCGGCGCATCGAGGCGGACCTGGCGGGACAGCCCCTGGTCCAGGCGCGGCTGATGGACACGATCGGGAACGTGTACATCAACCTGGGCCTCTTCCGCAGCGCCCAGGAGCAGCTGGACAAGGCGCTGCGCATCCGCCAGGCCCGGCTGGGCGCCGACGATCCCGACCTGGCCCGGTCGCTCAACAGCCTGGCCCTGCTGTACAAGGACCTGGGACGCTACCGGGAGGCGGAGCCGCTGTACGAGCGCTCGCTGGCGATCCGCGAGCGGGCCCTCGGGCCCGGCCATCCCGACGTGGCCGACTCGCTCAACAACCTGGCCGTCCTGCACGTGCTGCAGGGAATGATGGACCGCGCCGAGCCGTTGTACAGGCGTGCCCTGGAGATCCGCGAGAAGGCGCTCGGCCCGGGGCACAAGGACGTGGCCACTTCGCTCAGCAACCTGGCCTGGATGTATTTCACGCAGGGCCTCTTCGAGAAGGCCGAGCCCCTCTACCGGCGCGCGCTCGATGTCTTCGAGCACGCGCTCGGGCCCGACCATCCCGATCTCGGCATCACGCTCAACAACCTGGGCGCCCTGTATTACAGGCAGGGGCGCTACGCGGACGCGCTGCCCGTGTTCCGGCGAGCCCTGGAGATCAAGGAGCAGGCGCTCCCCGTCGACCATCCCGACCTGGCGCCGGCGCTGAACAACCTGGCGATGCTCTACCGGGCCCAGGGTCGCCGCGTCGAGGCCGGGCCGCTCCTCGAGAGCGCGCTGAGGATTCGGGAAAAGTCCCTGGGCCCGTCCCATCCGGAGCTGGCCCGAAGCCTGTTCAACCTCGGGCGGCTCTATCGCGAGGATGGGCGCGTGATGGAAGCGCGGCCGCTCCTCGAGCGCGCGCGGGCCATGCTCGAGCAGGGCGCCGCGGCAGGCCCGGGCCTGCTCGCCGATGTCCTGCGCGAGATCGAAAAAGTGAACAGTGAAACAGTGAAACAGTGAATAGTGAAGAGTGAAAGAGTAGGGTCTTTTAGGGCATGGATCGCTTTCAGGTTGATTGAACTCGGATCAGGATGGATGCCTTGATCCTTCTTCAGTCTCCTTCATCGTCCTGAGACTCTTTCACTTTTCACTTTTGATTTTACCGCTCTACGGCGTTCAGGATCCTCTTCAGGGCGTAGATGACCTCGGACGGGGCCACGGGCTGGGTGGGATTGAAGTTCCCCTGAGCGTCGAGGGTCAGCACCTGCGAGTTGAGCAGCCCGGAAATGACCTCGTAGTCCTTGTGCAGCGGCGACAGGTCGGCGGCGACGACGGGGGCGGCGGCCGGGGTGAAGCGCAGGCGGCGGCCTTTCGCCTCCAGGAACCCGATCAGGGCGCGCAGGGTCACGGCGAAGCCGGCGCGGTCGGGAGCGGCGAAGCGCTGGAAGCTGTGGTCGGGACGGGCGCTCATGATGCCGGCGGTGACCGTCTTGATGATCTGCTCGCGGGCGAAGGAGCCGTCGATGTCGGTGAGGATCTCGGGGGCGCCGCCGAGCTCGAGGTCGCGCTCGAAGTAGAAGCCGATCAGCGCCGCCAGTTCCTCGCGGTTGATCTCGGTCTTGAAGAAGATGCGCTTGAACTTCTCGGGCAGGGTCAGTTCCTGGAAGCGGTCGCGGATGCGCTTTTTCTCGGCCTCCAGCGCCGGATCGCCCGGCTTCATGGCCAGCAGGCGGTCCAGGGTGACGAGGGCCAGGTCGAACTTTTCCTTCTTCTCGTAGAGGCCGGCCAGCTTGAGCAGCACCGCCTCGTTGTGCGGCTCCCGCTCCAGGACCGCCTCGTAGCGGGGGAGGGCGCGGTCGGGGTCGCCCTCGGAGTCGTAATGGTCGGCGATCTGCAGGGTGATGGCGGTCATCTCCGGAGAATAGAACGCCGCCTGCTCCAGCTCGCGGAGATAGGCGCCCTTGTCCCGGCCCCGCGCCTGCTCGGCCGCGAGCAGGTGGGCCTGGGTGGCGTCGGAGCGGATCGACTCGTACTTGAGCTTGACCCAGGCGTCGCTGGGGACGCGGATCAGCAGGTCGCCGTAGGCGCGGAAGGCGTCGGCCGTGCGGCCCTCGAGCTCGAGGACCATGGCCCGGCCCATGGCCGCCTCGACGTTGCCGGGATTGCCTTCCAGGGCGAGCGCGAACTGGTCGGAGGCGGCGCTGAACTTCCGCCGCGCCAGGAAAACGTAGCCGAAGGCGGCCTGCTTCTTGTCCAGCGGCGCCATGCTGTTCTGGAAGGAGCGGTACGCCGCCTCGCTGTCGCCCTGGCGCAGCTGCTCCCAGCCCTGGCGGTAATACGAGTCGGCGAAGGCGCCGCCCTCGAGGGCGGGGAGGTGGAAATCGACGGCCACGGGCTTGACGCCGCCGCAGGCGGCCAGGAGCAGGACGAAGACGGCGGGCAGGAGCGCTTTCATCGGACCACACCTCCGCGGGTTTCCTCGAATTGTAGCATGTTCTCGCGCGAACATAAAACCCTGGCCCGGAAGCCGCCGGCCGGCGCCGGCTCCTTCTCCAGCACGATGGCCCAGCGCCCCAGGGCCTCCAGGCCGCGCTCGTCCTCCACCTCGAGGGTATAGGCGGCGTAGTCGTGGAAGTGGCGGCGGAAGACCTCCTCCTTCAGCTCGGCCAGCCCGGACCCCTTGAGGGCGGAAAGGCGCAGCGGGCCGGGCACGGCGGCAGGGTCGGAAAGACCCGGGCCGGGCAGCAGGTCGACCTTGTTGTACACGGGGACGACCTTGTCGGCGGCCACGCCCAGCTGGCGCAGCACCTTCTCCACCTCGAGCTTGCGCCCGGGCCAGCCGGCGTCGGCGACGTCGATGACGTGCAGCACCAGGTCGGCCTGGCGCACCTCCTCCAGGGTGGCGGTGAAGGAGGTGAACAGCTCCTGGGGCATGTCGCGGATGAACCTTCTCCTTGTCGTGCGCCCAGCCATGATGGAGAATCTCCGGGCCCATTGGGGTATTGTGCCGGCGCTGGTGCGGGATATACGAGAGGTCAACGCACAGGACTTTTTCCCCGACCCTTTTGGGAACTCCCGGCATCATATGAACGGCATGCTGT
>DAHVOV010000379.1 GCA_027318645.1 Candidatus Aminicenantota bacterium | reverse complement strand
GGCCTGCACCCCTTCCAGGAGCAGGAATTCGAACCACTTTCGGTCGTCATGCACCGGCACGCCCCACTCCCGGTCATGATATTCAATATATAAAGGATCCCCCATGCACCACGGACAGCGTTTCTTGTTCATTTTGGGCATATGGCTTCTCTTGCATTTCATTATTATCTTGGCCGGGTGGTTTTTCAAGTAGTAGCCTTTATCATGGATCAAGCAAAACGCGTGACGAGTTACAGCGATCCAAAACTATCCAGCGGCTTACAGCCCGACGGTCCATCGAGGTTCCACGTGCCACGTTCCAAGTTCCATGTTAAAGCACTTTTTCAATGCTTTTTTTTGAACGTGGTACGTGGTACGTGGTACGTGGAACCTCGACGGACTGGAAGGTTTTCCTGGAAAGCCGTAAGTGGAACCTCAACGGACTGTGAGGTTTTCTTGGAAAGCCGTAAGCGGCACCTCGGTGAACTGTTCGGTTGTTCCTTTCAGCCTAAAGCCAAGTTGACTTCCCTTGCCCCAGGGAGTACATTCCAGGAATGGTAGGGCAACAGGGCAATCTGGAGCAGATCGAAGCGATCCTCAGGGAGAAGAAGCTCCGCATCCCCAAAAAGCGCATTTCTTCCTACCTCTCGCTCTTCGAGGACGCCCAGGAGATCTTTCCCCAGCCCCAGCAGCAGGCGCTGATGGTCCAGCTGCTGCATTCCTGGGCGACCTCCAAGAAGAAGGTCGTCACCCAGCTGGAGGAGCTGGGCGAGCGCCAGCTGCCCCTGACCGTGGTCATGGGCGTGCTGGCCGAGGACTGGACCGGGATGGGCAACTCGATCCTGGGCATCATCCACCAGAAGCACGGCAACGTCCTGTTCATGAAGGGGTTCACCCTGACCCTCGACGAGCGCAAGCTGGGCATCGTCCTGCTCTCCTTCCTGATCTCCACGCCCGAGGAATACGGCCGCTTCCTCAAGGACAAGCACAACCTGCTTGCCGCCCTGCGCGACGCCTCGCAGGGGACGGTGGACAAGACCCTGCTGCTGGAGGACGAGACGATCAAGTTCGAGATCTACAGCCAGGTCATCAAGGCCATCCGCCGCAGCTACCGCGGGCCCGACCTGCAGCGCATCATCGGCGAGAACGGCGAGGCGCTCAAGTTCTTCTCCTCGCGCTCGCGCGAATACCTGCAGGAGCGCAAGCTGTCCGACCTGGCGGCCCTGATCATCGACAACTTCAAGTTCCAGAAGCAGGTCCGCGAGGGCCGCGCCGACAAGCGCATCCGCATCAAGAACTTCGAGACGCTCGACGAGCGCCTGACCGGCATCACCTTCGTCTGCTGGGAGGAGAACTTCTCGGTCGAGAGCTTCCTCAAGACCCTGGACTTCATCGTTCCCGGCCACATCATCAAGCACCACAAGAGCTTCGTGTCGGCCGACAAGCTGCTCGTCTACCGCATCGAGATCGTCGACCGCCAGGGCCAGCCGCTGAACCCCGAGGCCATCCGCACGATCGAGGTGTCGCTGGACAAGCTGATCAGCACGGCGGTGGACGAGAAATTCGCCCAGATCAAGTCGGTCGGCGGCTACGAGCACTACGCCCGGGCCATCATCCCCTTCCTCATGGGCGAGCTGAAGACGACCGGCGTCAGCCAGGTCTTCATGAGCGTCGAGAAGAAGACCGAGTTCGTGCTGCAGCTGAAGCTCATCGTCGTCGCCCGCAGCGCCCCGCGCCGGGGCCAGACGCAGCTGGTGCGCCTGCTGGAGTGCAGCCGCGGCATCGAGATCCTGTCGGCCGTCCCGCCGCGCCTCCTCCAGAAAAAGACCGAGGTCAGCATCCTGAACCTCAAGGCGACCCTGGCCGAGTTCCCCTCGCTCGCCGCCATCTTCCAGTCCCTGAAGAACGCGCTCAAGAAGCTCTACGGCCAGGTGCGCGACTTCAACGAGGGGCTGCGCGACAGCGACATGCGCTCACTGATGGACCTGACCGAGCAGGTGCGCACGCTGAACCCCCTGCTGATCAAGGAGATCTACTTCAACCTCGACGAGATCTACCGCCTGGAGACGCCGCCGCAGGAGCTGGCCGAGATCATGCGCCTGGTGTGCGCCACCATCCGCGCCGCGCGGGCGGCGGCCCGCGGCCGGGTGGTCGTGCTGCACAAGGGCATCCGCCATCCCTACAAGAACGGGACGGCCAAGACGATCTTCGTCGTCTCCTACGCCGGCGAGAAGAGGGTCCTGAGTTCCTTCATCCGCAACCTGCCGGCCATCGACGTCTACTTCACGCGCATCGAGTGGGAGCAGCGCTTCTACCTGATCCTGATCCTGAAGAAGGACGGCCAGGGGCTGGACGACGAGGAGATCGTCCGCATCCGCTCGCGGGTCCTGGACCGCTTCCTCAAGGGCGCGCTGGTCGTCGACGCCTCCGCGGAGGCGGTCGACGAGGAGTGCTGACACCGCCGGCATGTTCGACCTGAAGTCCCCCTTCCCCGTCACCCCGGCCCAGCAGCAGGCGGTGGACGAGATCGTCGCCGGCTTCCGCGCCGGCCGCCGCCGCCAGGTGCTGCTGGGCGTGACCGGCTCGGGCAAGACCTACACCATGGCGCGCGTCATCGCCGCCCTGAACGTCCCCACCCTCGTGTTGTCGCACAACAAGACGCTGGCCGCCCAGCTGTACCAGGAGTTCCGCGGCTTCTTCCCCGGCGGCCGGGTCGGCTATTTCATCAGCTACTACGACTACTACCAGCCCGAGGCCTTCGTCCCGCAGCGCAACCTCTACATCGCCAAGGAGGTCTCGATCAACCCCGAGCTCGAGCGGCTGCGCCTGGACGCCACGCGCAACCTGCTGGAGGCGCGCGAGACGATCGTGGTGGCCTCGGTCTCGGCCATTTACAGCATCGGCGCCCCCGAGGACTTCCGCGAGCAGCGCCTGGCGCTGGCCCCCGGCGAGGCGCAGGACCGCGACGAGCTCCTGGCGCGCTTCGTCGCCCTGGGCTACCGGCGCAGCCACGGGCTGCTGGCGAGCGGCGAGTTCCGCGTCCGCGGCCCCGCCGTCGAGATCTTCCCCACCAGCGAGGAGAACCCGCTGCGTTTCGTCCTCGGCGGCGGGCGCCTGGAGCGCATCGAGTTCTTCGACGCCCTCACGGCGGCACCGCTGGCTGCCAGGGGCCAGGCCGTCGTCTACGATGACCAGCGTCTTCCCTTCGCGGGACAGTTCGCCCGGACGGGAAAACATGCGCTGGTAGGCCTGCAGGCGCGCATTCTCTTCCGCGATCACTTCGTCGAGATCCTGCCGCGAGAGCCCGGAGCGCCGGAGCACCGCGTCGTCCAGCACCACTACGCCTTCTTCGGCCAGCGCGCCCACGGCGAACTCA
>DAHVOV010000378.1 GCA_027318645.1 Candidatus Aminicenantota bacterium | reverse complement strand
TCTGCAGCTCGTCATAGGCGCGCTTCTCGTCGTCCTCGCTGATGTCGCGGTCGTCCTTCATGGACTTGATCATGTCGCGGAAGTCGCGGCGGACGTTGCGCAGCTGGGCCCGGCGCTCCTCGGTGTACTTGCGCAGGGTCTTGATGATCTCCAGGCGGCGCTGCTGGTCCAGCGGCGGGATGGGCAGCTTGATGACCTTGCCGTCGGAGACGGGGTTGAGGTTCAGGTTGGCGGCGCGGATGGCCTTGTCGACGTCGTTGATGATCTTGCTGTCCCAGGGCTGGATGATGATCAGGTTGGCCTCGGGGACGCCCAGCGTGGCCAGCTGGTTGATGGGCGTGGGCACGCCGTAGTAGTCGACGTGGATGCCGTCGAGGATGGACACCGACGCGCGGCCGGTGCGGAACTTGGAGATCTGCTTCTTGAAATCCTCCTCCACCTTGCGGAGGTCGCCGCGGGCCTGGTCCAGGATCTCCTTGGTCATGTGCCCTCCCCTTTCAGGTCGATCAGCGTTCCGATCTCCTCGCCGCGGACGGCGCGCAGGATGTTGCCGCGGCGGGTGATGTCAAAGATCTTGATGCTCAGGCCGTTGTCCTTGCTCAGCGAGATGGCGGTGCTGTCCATGACCTTCAGCTCCTTGGCCAGGACGTCGGAGTGGGAGATGCGCTCGTAGCGCCGGGCGTCGAGCACCTTCTTGGGATCGTCGGAGTAGACCCCCTCGACCTTGGTGGCCTTGAGCAGCACCTCGGCCTTGATCTCGATGGCGCGCAGGGCGGCGGCGGTATCGGTGGTGAAGAAGGGATTGCCGGTGCCGGCGACGAAGATGACCACCCGCCCCTTCTCCAGGTGGCGGACGGCGCGGCGGGGGATGAACGGCTCGGCCACCTCCTGGACGGCCAGGGCCGAGACCAGGCGGCAGTGGACGCCCTTCTTCTCCAGGGCGTTCTGCAGGGCCACGCCGTTGATCATGGTGGCCAGCATGCCCATGTAGTCGGCCGAGGCGCGGTCGATGCCCAGCTCGCCGGCGCGGGCGCCGCGGAAGAAGTTGCCGCCGCCGGCCACGATGGCCACCTGCACGCCCAGCTCGTGGACCTCCTTGATCTCGGAGGCGATGCCGCTGATGACCTCGGGGTTGAGGCCGAACTGGTCGGCGCCCTGCAAGGCCTCGCCGCTCAGCTTGAGCAGAACGCGCTTGTAGGGTGCGGGGGCGGCCATGCGTCAGAACTCTTCGCCCATCTGGTAGCGGGTAAAGCGCTTGACCACGATGTTCTCTCCGGTCTTGTGGATCATGGCGGCGATGAGCTTCTCGATGGTGAGCTTGTCGTCCTTGAAGAAGTTCTGGTGCAGCAGGCAGACGTCGGCGTAGAACTTGCCGAGCTTGCCCTCGACGATCTTCTCGATGATGGCGGCCGGCTTGCCGCTGCCCTTCAGCTGCTCGCGGTAGATCTCCTTCTCCTTCTCCAGGACCTCGGCGGGGATGTCCTTCTCGGAGACGTAGCGCGGGTTCATGGCCGCGATCTGCATGGCGATGTCCTTGACCAGGGCCTGGAAGTCCTCGTTCTTGGCCACGAAGTCGGTCTCGCAGGCCACCTCGACCAGCACGCCGATCTTGCCCATCATGTGGATGTAGGCGCCGACGGCCCCCTGGTTGGTGGCGCGCGCCGACTTGGCCTTGGCCTTCTCGAACCCCTTCTTGCGCAGCAACTCGGCGGCCAGGGTCAGGTCGCCCTTGGCCTCCTCGACGGCCTTCTTGCACTCCAGGATGCTGATGCCGGTCTGCTCGCGCAGCTTCTTGACCTGTTCCATGTCGACGGCCATGTCAGTTCTCCGTTTCCCGGGCCGCGGCCGCTTCCGGAGCGGACTCGGCGGCGGCGGCGGCCGCGTCGGCGGCCTGCTTCTGGGCGTTGGCGGTCTCCTGGACGCGGCGGTTGCGCCCCTCGTTGACCGCCTCGCCGAACTTGCTGATGAACAGGCGGATGGAGCGGATGGCGTCGTCGTTGCCCGGGACCGGGAAGTGGACCTCCTCGGGGTTGGCGTTGGTGTCGACCACGGCCACGATGGGGATGTTGATGCGCCGCGCCTCGGCGATGGCGATGTCCTCGAAGGTGGAGTCGATGACGATGACCACGCCGGGCAGGCTGGACATGCGGCGGATGCCCCACAGGCCGCGGTAGAGCTTCTTGTAGACCTTCTCCAGGCGCGACTGCTCCTTCTTGGACTTGACCTCCCAGCGGCCGTCCTTCTTCATCTCGTCGAGCTCCAGCAGGCGGTCGATGCTCTTCTTGATCATCGGGAAGTTGGTCAGCAGCCCGCCCAGCCAGCGCTTGTTGACGTAGTGCATGCCGGTCTCTTCGGCGATCTCCTCGATGATGGACTGCGCCTGCTTCTTGGTGCCGACGATCAGCACGTCCCGGCCGCCGGCGACCTGGTCGGAGATGAACTGCAGCGCCGTCTTGAACAGCTCGATCGAGGTCTGCAGGTCGATGATGTAGATGCCGTTCTTCTTGCCGAAGATGAAGGGCTTCATCTTCGGGTTCCAGCGCCGCACCTGGTGGCCGAAGTGCACGCCGGCCTCGAGCATTTCCCTCATGTTGATCTGTACCATGGCTCCGCCTCCTAGCGCTTGTGATACTGGGGCGCCTTGCGGGCCTTGAGCAGGCCGTACTTGCGGCGCTCCTTCTCGCGGGCGTCCCGGGTCAGAAGACCCGATTTCTTCAGGGCCGGCCGGAGCTCGGAATTGAATTCCAGCAGGGCGCGGGCGATGCCCAGGCGGACGGCGCCGGCCTGGGAGGCCACGCTGCCGCCCTCGATATCCATAAAGAAATCGAAGTTGTTCATGGTGTTGGTGACCGTCAGCGGCTTGAAGATCGACATCTTGTGGATCTTCAGGGGAAAGTAGTCCTCGAACACGCGGCTGCGCTTGTTGACGGTCAGGGAGAAATTGCCGCTGCCGGGGCGCAGGTAGACCCGGGCGATGCTGGTCTTACGTCTTCCGGTACCGTAGTATTGGACGATGCTCAACTTTTTCCTCCTCTTATCGTAAGCACTTCGGGCTTCTGGGCGGCATGGCCGTGCGTGGCGTCGGGGTAGACCTTCAGCTTGGTCAGCAGCTTGCTGGCCAGGCGGTTCTTGGGCAGCATGCCCTTGACGGCGTTCAGCACCACGCGGTCGGGATGGGTGGCCATCATGCGCTCGAACGAGATCTCCTTGATGCCGCCGCGGTAGCCGGAGTGGCGGTAGTAGAGCTTCTGCTCCTCCTTGCTGCCGGTCAGGCGGATCTTGCGGGCGTTGATCACCACGACGTGGTCGCCGCAGTCGTAGAACGGGGTGTAGTAGGGATGGTCCTTGCCGCGCAAAATATCGGAGATGCGGGTGGCCAGGCGACCGAGCACCAGGTCGCTGGCGTCGATCAGCCACCACTTCTTTTCCATGCCGTTTTTTTGGGGCAAATACGTGACGTTGCTCTTGTTCAGTTTCATTGTTAAACCTCTTGGGAGTTACCAATTTACCCCATTTCCGCCTATTTGTCAACATTCCGGCAAAATAAATAAACAAATAAGTGACGGTTGAGGTTCCGCTTCCTCCTTTTCAGGAAAACCTCCCAGTCCGTCGAGGAACCGCATACCCTTCTGGACCAAAAAAACTCCCAGTCCGTCGAGGTTCCACAAAAGGCTTTTCAGGAAAACCTTACAGTCCGTCGAGGTTCCACGTACCACGTACCACGTTCCACGTTCAGAAAAAAGCATTGAAAAAGTGCTTTAACATGGAACTTGGAACGTGGCACGTGGAACCTCGATGGACCGTCGGACTGAAAGATGCTGACTAGCTCCGGATCCCTAGAGTTCGTTTACTGGAACCTTGAAGGACCGTCGGGCTGCAAGTTTGTCGAAAGTAAAGACCGACTGGTTTTCAGCATACGCTTGAATTACCCGCCCAGAAGGGGTAAAAGTGACAGGCAAGAGAAGAAAATGCCCAAAATGAACAAGAAACGCTGTCCGTGGTGCATGGGGGATCCTTTATATATTGAATATCATGACCGGGAGTGGGGCGTGCCGGTGCATGACGACCGAAAGTGGTTCGAATTCCTGCTCCTGGAAGGGGTGCAGGCC
>DAHVOV010000361.1 GCA_027318645.1 Candidatus Aminicenantota bacterium | reverse complement strand
AACCTGATCACCATCGGCAGCATCGCCAACCTGATCGTCATCGAAGGGGCGCGCGAGTACGGCGTGAACGTCCGTTTCGCGGAACATGCCCGGGCGGGGATCCCGATCACCCTGTTTTCCCTGTTGACGATCGTCATCTGGCTGGGATAGACAGCTCTGCGGCGCGCGGCCATGGTATGACCGGGATTCAACCGTCTTTAACGTAAAAGCGAGGCCGATATTTGTTAGAGATCGAATATTCCATATTAATTGACTTAAAATATTAATTAATTATTGTAATTTCTTATTTAGCTAATTGAGTTTTTGTGATAGAATGAAAAAAATTGATTTATCAATTATTTAAACTTGATATAAAAACACTCACATTAAATTGACAAATAATTTATTAGCCGTTGACAGCAACCAAAATTTGTTTTATACTATTTTTACCGAAAATCCAATCAGACTAAGGAGGATTATAATGAATCTGCAACCTTTGGATGACAGAGTTCTTGTCGAACCCATCGAGGAAGAGGAAAAAGTCGGTTCCCTCATCATTCCCGACACCGCGAAGGAGAAGCCCATGATGGGGATCGTCAGGGCGATCGGTTTCGACTTCGAACTCAAGCAGGGCAAGCCCCTCAAGGACCTGATGAAGGTCGGCGACAAGGTGCTGTTCGGCAAGTACGCCGGCCAGGAAATCAAGATCGGCGGCAAGAAGCACATGGTCATTTCCCGCTCCGACCTGCTGGCGGTCGTCAAGTAGCGGCGCAACGTGGCTATTTTCTAAATTAGGAGGAAAAATGGCTAAGCAAATCATTTTGGGCGAAGAGGCCAGGAAGCAGCTCCTGAACGGGGTGAACCAGCTGGCCGATACCGTGAAGGCGACGCTGGGGCCCCGCGGCCGCAACATCGTCCTGGAGAAGAAGTTCGGCTCGCCGACCATCACCAAGGACGGCGTCACCGTGGCCAAGGAGATCGAGCTGAAGGACCCGCTGGAGAACATGGGCGCGCAGATGGTCAAGGAAGTCGCCTCCAAGACCTCCGACATCGCCGGTGACGGCACCACCACGGCCACCGTGCTGGCGCAGAGCATCTACACCGAGGGGCTGAAGATGGTCGCCGCCGGCGCCAACCCCACGCTGATCAAGAAGGGCATCGACGCCGGCGTGGAGCAGATCGTCGCCGACCTGAAGAAGATGAGCCAGAAGGTCTCGGGCAAGATGATCGCCCAGGTCGGCTCCATCTCGGCCAACAACGACGTCTCCATCGGCGAGATCATCGCCGAGGCCATGGACAAGGTGGGCAAGGACGGCGTCATCACGGTCGAGGAGGCCAAGTCGCTCGACACCACCATGGACATGGTGGAGGGCATGCAGTTCGACCGCGGCTACATCTCGGCCTACTTCGTGACCGACTCCGAGAAGATGGTCTGCGAGCTCGACAACCCGCTGATCCTGCTCAACGAGAAGAAGATCTCCAACCTGCGCGAGATGCTGCCGCTGCTGGAGCAGATCGCCAAGTCGGGGCGGCCGCTGGTGATCGTGGCCGAGGACGTCGAGGGCGAGGCGCTGGCCACCCTGGTGTACAACAAGATCCGCGGCCTGCTGAACGTGGTGGCCGTGAAGGCCCCGGGCTTCGGCGACCGGCGCAAGGCCATGCTCGAGGACATCGCCATCCTGACCGGCGGCAAGGTGATCTCCGAGGAGATCGGCGTCAAGCTGGAGTCGGTGGGCCTGGACTGGCTGGGCTCGGCCAAGAAGGTGACAGTGGACAAGGACAACACCACCATCGTCGAGGGCGGCGGCAGCGATGACGACATCAAGGGGCGCATCGGCCAGATCAAGCGCCAGATCGAGGAGACGACCTCGGACTACGACCGCGAGAAGCTGCAGGAGCGGCTGGCCAAGCTGTCGGGCGGCGTGGCCGTGATCAAGGTCGGCGCGGCGACCGAGACCGAGATGAAGGAGAAGAAGGCCCGCGTCGAGGACGCCATGCACGCCACCAAGGCGGCCGTCGAGGAGGGCATCGTCCCCGGCGGCGGCGTGGCGCTGCTCAAGTGCGCCCAGAGCCTGAAGAAGATGAAGCCGGGCGGCGACATGCAGTTCGGCATCGACATCCTGACCAAGTCGCTGGAGATGCCCCTGAAGCAGATCGTCAGCAACGCCGGCTTCGAGGGCTCGATCGTGGTCGAGCGCGTGCGCAGCGGCCGCAACAAGAACTTCGGCTTCGACGCGCTGAACGAGAAATACACCGACATGATCACCGCCGGCATCATCGACCCGACCAAGGTCGTGCGCACGGCGCTGCAGAACGCCGCGTCGGTGGCCGGCCTGCTGCTGACCACCCAGGGCCTGGTCGCCGAGATCAAGGAAGAGAAGGAGCCCGCCCCGGCCATGCCTCCGGGCGGCGGGATGTACTAAGCATCCGCTGGATATTTGCCAGGGCCCCGTTCGCGGGGCCCTTTTTTTTTAAGTCAAAATTGCAAAAGGAATAACGGGGTAAAGGGGTAGAGAGGTAAAAAGGGGTAAAGTTGTAGAGTGGTAGAGAGGTAGAGCAACAGCCATTTTCGAACTACCAGGGCTGCTTTCTGACTTTATCCTAATTCTATATCGGGCCGTTTTCCGGCTTTACCCCTTTATCTCTCTATCTCTCTCTACCTCTGCGTCTTCATGGGGCTGTTTCCGGCTTTACCTCTCTACCTCTCTATCTTTCTCTACCCCTGCTTCTTCATGGTATGATGCGATAATGAAATTGAAAGGAAAGCGGCGATCTCCAGCCTGGTCCATCCTGGGCGCTTTTCTCCTGGCCGGCTCCGTTCTACCCCTGATCGCGACGGCCTCCCTGCCCGTCGGCACCCTGACCTACCGCGAGGTCGAGGGCGTCGACACGGCAATGCACGCGATCGTTGTCCAGCCCCGGGAGGACGGCTTCCGGGTCGAGTTGAGCACCCGGCGGGGATCGTCTGTCGTTCGCCAGGTATTTTTCATTGCCGCCGATCTTTCTACCCGCGCCTGGACCTTCAGCGACCCGGCGCGGGCCATGGAGCTGGACGCATCCATCCTGGACGGCCGGATCGTCCTGTCGGGGTCGTTCAAGGGGAAGAAGGTGGACAAGCGCTTCAATGCCGGCGGGCCGCCATGGAACCAGCTTTTCCAGGTGGGGCTTGGCCCCTTCGCCCTGTCGGGGGGCGAGGGGACGTCGTTCCGCTCCATCGGCACCCAGGGGCCCGGCGAGCTCAAGATCGGCAAGATGAGCGTCACGCGCAGGGGCGAGGAGGAGATCGAGCTCAACGGCCGAAAGGTCCACGCCGTCCACCTGCGCATCTCGCTGAGCGGGCTGCTGTCCATCTTCTGGCACGGCGACTACTGGTACCGCAAGAGCGACGGCCTGTTCCTGCGCTACCGCGGCAAGAACCGCTCCGGCGGCCCGGTCGCCGTCTCCGAGCTGGTCGCGGAGGAGCCCCGCGATGCCCGCTGACCGCCGTTGTCCCGTCGTGTTGGCCGGCCTGCTGTTCCTGGCCTGCGCCCTGGCCCTGCCTGCGGCCGCTCCGCCCGATTTCGAGGTCGTCACCACCATCCCGAAGGAAGCGGCGATCGACGCCGCCGGCACGCGGCAGGCGGCCGCGGTGTGGCCGGAGATGATCCAGGGCGCCCGGCGCACGCTGGACATCGCCGAGTTCTACATGGCGGGCGAGGAGGGGGAGGCGCTGGCGCCGGTCGTCGAGGCCGTCCTGGCCGCGGGCCGGCGCGGCGTGCGCGTCCGCATTCTCAGCGACGCCGGCATGGCCAGGACCTATCCGGAGGTCTTGGCGACGTTCAAGGGAAGGCCCGGCATCGAGGCGCGCCTCTTCGACTGGCGCAAGCTGACCGGCGGCATCCTGCATGCGAAGTACTTCGTCGTGGACAACCGCGACGCGTACGTCGGCTCCCAGAACTTCGACTGGCGCTCCCTCTCCCACATCCACGAGACCGGCCTGCGCATCCGCTCGCCGCACTTCGCCGAGGCGCTCTCCCGCATATTCGAGCAGGATTGGGCGTTCAACGGGGGAGACGCCAGGGCCTATGAGCCGAAGGGGACCCTGCCGGACCTGCGGTTCAGCGATGACGCCCGCCTGGTGGCCAGCCCCCCCGGCTTCAACCCGCCCGGCGTCGGCAGTGCCCTGGAGGCGCTTGTATCCATCGTGGACGGGGCCAGGCGGCGGGTCTTCGTGCAGCTCCTGTCCTACAGCGCAGAGGGCCCGAAACAGGGCGGCGGCCGCTTCGGGATCATCGACCAGGCGCTGCGCCGCGCCGCCGGCCGCGGCGTGAAGGTGTCGCTCCTGGTCTCCGACTGGAACCTGCGCCCGCCCGCGCTCGCCGGGCTCAAGGACCTCGCGCGGGTGCCCAACATCGAGGTCCGCTTCGCCGTGATCCCGCCGGCGCGGCGCGGATTCATCCCCTATGCCCGCGTCATCCACTCCAAGGTCATGCGCGTCGACGACGATCTCTGCTGGGTCGGGACGAGCAACTGGGGCTACGATTATTTTTTTGAGTCGCGCAACGTCGAGGTCATCCTCAAGCGGCCCGACATTGCCAAGGTCCTCGACGCCCTTTTCCTTTCCCTGTGGAACGGGCCGTACGTGCACAGGCTGAACCCGGACAAGGACTATGCACCTCCCAGGATAAGCGATTGAGTGGTAGTGGTAGTGATAGTGATAGTTGCAGGCACTTATTGGTTTTTAACTCCTTCCAGTTCCTTCCTAACACTATCACTATCACTATCACTATCACTATCACTTCCTGATGTTGACGCTCCAGGCCATATCCTATAGAATAGGGATTCACTCAACAGGAGGAAATCATCCATGGCACGCATAGAACCGTTCCAGGGGCTCAGACCCAGAAAAGACCTGGCCGAGAAGATCGCCGCCCCGCCCTACGACGTCCTCAGCTCCGATGAAGCGCGCGAGCTGGCCAAGGGCAACCCCTACTCGTTCCTGCACGTCGGCAAGCCCGAGATCGACCTGCCCGCGGGCACCGACCTCTACTCCGACGCGGTATACGCCAAGGGCAAGGAGAACTTCGAGCGCTTCATCCGCGAGGGCGCGCTGGTCCAGGACGCGAAGCGCTGCTTCTACGTGTACAAGCAGGTGTGGGGCGACCACGTGCAGATCGGCCTGGTGGCCGGCGCCTCGTGCCAGGACTACCAGGACGACGTGATCAAGAAGCACGAGCTGACCCGCGAGGACAAGGAGCGCGACCGCCAGCGCCACATCGAGACCCTGAACGCCCAGACCGGGCCGGTGTTCCTCACCTACAAGCGCGTCAAGGCCATCGACAAGCTGGTCGCCCAGGCCATGACCAGGGAGCCGGAGAGCGATTTCTCCACCTACGACGGCGTGCGCCACGTCTTCTTCGTGGTCGACGACGACAAGCTGATCCGCGCCATCCAGAAGGAGTTCCGCAAGCTGGCCGTCCTCTATGTCGCCGACGGCCACCACCGCTCCGCCGCCGCCACCCGGATCAAGGCCCTGCGCCAGGCGGCGAACCCCGGCCACACCGGCGACGAGGAGTACAATTTCTTCCTGGCCGTGATCTTCCCGGACAACCAGATGAAGATCCTGCCCTACAACCGCCTGGTGCGCGACCTGAACGGCATGGATTGCGACGCCTTCCTGGCCCGGGTCTCCGAGCGCTTCTTCTGCGAGCCGTCCGCCGAGAAGGTGCCGTCCCGGCCGCAGGAGTTCGCCATGTACCTGGGCGGCAGCTGGTATCGCCTGGCGGCCAGGCCCGGCACGTTCGACGCCAAGGACGCCATCGCCTCGCTCGACGTCTCCATCCTGCAGGCCAACCTGCTGGCGCCCGTGCTCGGCATCCAGGACCCGCGCACCGACAAGCGCATCGACTTCGTCGGCGGCATCCGCGGGACGGGCGAGCTGGAGCGCAAGGTCGATTCCGGCAAGTTCGCCGTCGCCTTCTCCTTCCGCGCCACCACCATCGGGCAGCTGTTCGCCGTGGCCGACGCCGGCAAGATCATGCCGCCCAAGTCGACCTGGTTCGAGCCCAAGCTGAAGGACGGGCTCGTCTCGCACCGGATCGGCTGACCAGGAACCCATGCTTGCCAGGCCCAGGGGAGCAGGGAAGGACAGCTTCTCGCACGCCGACAGCGCCGCGCTCTTCGCCGCGCTGCGCCTCGAGCCCGGCGGCCTGCTCGTCGACCTGGCCTGCGGCCCTGGCAGCTATTCCCTGGAGGCGGCGCGGCGCTTCCCGGCACTGAGCGTACTGGCCCTCGACCTGGCGGCCGACCTGGTGGAGGGGCTGCGCGCGCGCGCCGCGACCGAAGGGCTGGCCAACCTGCGGGCCGATGTGGCCGATCTCGCCGGAAGGCTGCCCCTGGACGACGCCGGCGCCGACGCCTGCCTGATGGCCATGATCGTGCACGACCTGGCCGCGGACCGGGCCGCGGACGCGGCGCTGCGCGAGGTGCGGCGGGTGCTCAAGCCCGGCGGCCGCCTGGCGGTGGTCGAGTTCCTCAAGCGGCAGCCGCCGCCGGGCCCGCCGCTGGACGTGCGCCTGGCCCCGGCCGAGCTCGACGGCCTGCTGGCCCGCGCCGGCTTCGAGCCGGTGCAGCCGCCCCGTTTCGGCGAGGTGGCCTACATGACCATTTACCGGCCGGTCGCGGACCGGCGCCCGGCATAGAATCGTTCTTCAGGAGGAGACCATGGCGGTACTGGATGGCAAGCAGGTCGCCGAGAAGATCCAGGGCGAGACGGCGGCCGAGGTGGCGAGGCTCAGGAGCGAGCGCAACGTCGTCCCCGGCCTGGCCGTGATCATGGCCGGCGACGATCCGGCCTCGCGCTCGTACGTGGGCTCGAAGAGCCGGATGGCCGAGAAGCTCGGCATCCGCTCCGAGCTCGTGAAGCTGCCGGCGGACGTGTCCCTCGCCGAGCTGCTGCGGGTGCTCGGGGAGAAGAACGCCGACCCGGCGGTACACGCCATCCTGGTGCAGATGCCCCTGCCGGCCGGCCTCGATCCCTGGGCGGTCATCGACCGCATCGATCCGGCCAAGGACGCCGACGCCTTCCATCCCGCCAACCAGGGGCTGATCCTGCAGAACCGCGGCCGGGTCTTCCCCTGCACGCCGCTGGGGGTCATGCGCCTTCTCGACCACTACGCCATCGACCCGGCCGGGATGAACGCCGTGGTGGTCGGGCGCAGCTTCCTGGTCGGCAAGCCCATGGCCGCCATGCTGAGCAACCGCAACGCCACCGTCACCCTGTGCCATTCGCGCACCCTCGGCCTGGCCGCCATCCTGCGCGAGGCGCAGCTGGTCGTGGCCGCGGTCGGCAAGCCGGGCTTCATCGGCGCCGAGATGGTCAAGCCCGGCGCCGTGCTGGTCGACGTGGGCATCAACCATGTCGACAAGGAGGCCGACTTCGAGAAGTACTGCCCCCGTTCCCTCTACGAGTCCTTCAAGAAGAAGGGCTCGATCATCACCGGCGACATCCATTACCAGGCCTTCGCCAAGGCGGCCCATTACACTCCGGTCCCGGGCGGCGTCGGCCCCCTGACCGTCGCCATGCTCATGTACAATACCGTAGAGCTCTGCAAGAGATCTCTGGCTGGAGAGGAACAGGCGGAATGAGCTCGGCGTACGGCGTACGGCGTACGGCATACGGCAAGAAAAAGCCCTTTCGAGATGCGTCCCCTGTTGCGCGCCTGATCAATGGAATAAGCACGAAGAGCTCGGCGTACGGCGTAGGGCGTACGGCACACGGCAGGAAAAGGCCATTGCGGAATTCGATCCAGCTTTCCCGTTCGCTCGCGGCTGGACGTGAATCACGTGCTATGTCTTCACCGTCCGCCGTCCGCCGTCCGCCGTATGCCGACTCCGTCCTGATCACCGGCGCTTCCGGCCTGCTGGGCCGCGCCCTGGTGGCGGAGTTCGCCGCCGCCGGCTTCTCCGTCCTGGCGCAATACCGTCGCCATGCGGGCGAGGACGGGGAGCGGGTCCGCTGGCTGCGCGGCGACTTCGCCAGCGCCCGGGGCACGGCCGGCTTCCTGCGCCGGCACCGGCAGGCCCTGGTATCGTGCCGGCACGTGGTGCACAACTACGGACCGATCGAGGAGCGGCCCACCGCCGGCCTGACCGGCGCCCAATTGGCCTCCGCCTTCCAGGCGCATGTCCTTCCGGCCCTCGACATCACCCGCTTCCTGCTCGCGCGCGCCCCGCTGCGCTCGGTCCTGTTCATCGCCTTCGAGGATACCGGCGTGATGCGCCCTTTTCTCAAGGTCCTGCCGTACGCCGTGGCCAAGAACGGCCTGCTCCTCGTCGGCCTTTCGCTCGCCGCCGCCCACCCCGGCGTGCGCGTCAACGTCTTTTCGCCGCCGACGCTGGCCGGTGCAGCGATCCGCCATCCCCGCGTGAGGCCGGCCGCGCCCGAGGAGGTGGCGGCGCGTATCCGCCGCATCGTCCAGGGACGGGCCAGCGGCCGCCACTACCGCTGGGCCGCGCCGCGCCACCGCGACCGGCAAGGAGACCGCCATGGATAGGGAACGGAAACTGGCCCGCTACGGCCGCGTGCGCGAACAGCTTTCGGGGCTGCTGGGCAAGACGCCCGACCTGCAGGCGCGCATGGCCACCGTCGCCGCCCTGCTCTACCACAAGTTCGACCATTATTTCTGGTGCGGCTTCTACCGCCTGCTCGACGACGATTTGGTCGTCGGCCCCTACCAGGGGCCGCTCGCCTGCCAGGTGCTGGCCCGGGAGAGGGGAGTGTGCTGGGCCGCCGTGCAGCGCAGCGAAACGGTGATCGTCCCCGACGTGCGCCTGTTCCCCGGCCACATCGCCTGCGACTCCCGCTCGCTGTCGGAGATCGTCGTGCCGGTGCGCGGTGCCTTTGGAGCGATCGTCGCCGTCCTGGACGTCGACAGCGACAAGACGGCGCAGTTCGATGACGAGGACCGCGAGGGGCTGGAAGCGGTCGTCGCGCTCCTCGCCAATTGACGGCCGAGATGACCTTGGATAAAGGATTTTCTAGATAAGCCCATTCCGGCCCTACAACTTTCGTTGTAGGGGAAAACCTGAAAAAATACACCCGAATTTAAGCCCGCGGTTGTATTGCATCCAAATTGTTGGATTTCTATCATCGAGGCGATGATGAACCCTTCCGTGTCCCGCCCCACACGCTTATGGAAATCAATCCATAAAGAGGAGGAAGTGTATCAGATGAAGAAGAAGTGGACTTTCGGTGCGTTGGTGCTGCTCGTGTTCGTCGCGTTCGTCTTCCTGCCCTCGCTGCAGGCGGTCGACCAGAACATCCGCGAGTACAACCAGGAAGCGCGTCGGCAGAAGCTGCGCAACGACATCGCCCAGATGCGGGCCGAGATCCGCGCCAACGGCTGGGATTTCGAGGTCGAGATCAACGAGGCGATGCAGTACAGCATCGACCAGTTGTGCACCTTCAAGCCCGAGCTGCAGCCCTATGACCCCGACTACGAGGTGTGCGAGGAAACGATCCAGGCCACCCTGCCGTCGGCCTACACCGGCGTGTACACGCCGATCAAGAACCAGGGCAGCTGCGGCTCCTGCTGGGC
>DAHVOV010000287.1 GCA_027318645.1 Candidatus Aminicenantota bacterium | reverse complement strand
CCCCTCGGAGACGCCGCCCCTTGCGGGGCCGGCAGACCCACTCGGGGTGAACCCCTCGTGGACGTCGCCCCTGGCGGGGTCGGCAGCGTGGAACCTCGACGGACTGGGAGGTTTTGAGATCCCGAAATGGTTGGTGGTACTCCACTAGGGGTGAACCCCTCGGGGACGCCGCCCCTTGCGGGGCCGGCAGACCCACTCGGGGTAAACCCCTCGGAGACGCCGCCCCTTGCGGGGCCGGCAGACCCACTCGGGGTGAACCCCTCGGGGACGCCGCCCCTTGCGGGGCCGGCAGCGTGGAACCAGGCAGGTGTCAGTGACAGTGTCAGTGTCAGCAAGAACGATCAGCCCCTGACTAGAAATCTTAAGCATCCAAGCGAACTGGCTTTCGCTACGTCTTATACCCCTCGGAGGTAATCCTCCTCGGGTACGCCGCCACTGACGTGGTCGGCAGCGTCGAACGTCGGACGTCGAACCTTGAAGTTCTGTAAGGTCACATTCCTGAGCGAAAGAGATAGAACATCACTGTTCCGGCGAAAAGCAGAGCGAACAAAAGCCCGGCGATGATCGCCGTGCGGGCCGCCGAGCGCCTGGACGCCAGCTCCAGACGCTTCTCCGCCTCGTCGTCGAACGCGCCCAGCGCCCGCTGCAGCTGCAGCAGCCAGGCCTCGAGGCGCGCCCACTGCCGCCAGGAGACGAGCAGCCACAGCAGCGGGCCGCCGGCGATCAGCAAGGCCTGGTTCGCCAGCCGCCCGAAACTGGCCGGATTGAGGGCCAGGTAGGCCAGGATGTACACCTGAAAGGCCAGCGCCGGGGTCGCGCCCAGCAGCAGGGCCAAGGCCGGCCGGCGGCGGCGCCAGATTTCCATGTCTACTGCCAGGGCCTGCGTTAGGGGCAGGGGAGCCCCCTGCCGCTCCCAGCCGGCGCTCCAGGCGAGCTGGATGATGCCCAGGACGGCGCACAGGAGCGCGAAACCGGTCGCGCCCATGGAGGCGGCGTTCATCCTTCCCGCAAACACCGTCAGCACAGCGCCGATGAAGGGCAGGGCGCAGAGTTTCAGCCAGCCGTCAAGGCGCACGCGGCGCCTCAGGCGGGCGGTCTCCGATCTTCCGGCGGCCGCCAACGGCGGCGCTTCGGGAGGGGGGACGGAGCCGGCGCTCTCCTTGAGCCACATCTCGCGCAGTTCATCATGCTCGCCGTTCATCTTTCCTCCTCGCCCGCCAGCAGGGCCTTCAGCCGGGCGCGGACGCGGTGCAGGCGCACGCCGGCGGCGTTGGCGCTGATGCCGGCGACCTCGGCGACCTCGTCGGCGCCACACCCCTCCAGCATCAGGTAGGCCAGGGCGCGCTCGCCCGGCTCCAGGCGGGCCAGTGCCGCGTGCAGGGCCAGGCAGCGGCGCTGCTCCATCCCGCCGGGAAAGGGCGTCGGGTCTGCGACGTTCCCGGCGCGCTCGATAGGATCGGGGCAGGGCCGCCTCTTGCGCCTGCGCAGGAAGGTCAGCGCCGTGTGCAGCGCCACCTGGTACATCCAGGTGCTGGCCTTGGAGCGGCCGCCGAAGCCGGGCAGCGAACGCCACCATTGCAGGCGGATCTCCTGCTCCAGGTCAACGGCGTCCTCCCCGGAGGGCGTGTAGAGGCGTGAAACGGCGGCCGCGATGCGGCCGTGCTCGGCCAGCAGGGCCAGGAAGGCCCCTTCCAGCTGCTTGTCCGCCCCTTGCTCCATGCCCCTATTCTATCCCATCGCCGCTGCGGGCAGAAGGCCGGCGCCTAGGCCATGAAAAAGACGGCGCAGCCCAGCAGCACCACCGCTCCGACGGCCACCCCGAGCACCAGCCGCGCCCGCGGGCTCAATCCCTTGCGGCCGCGCAGCGCCAGCCAGACGATGACCGCCGCCAGCACTCCGCCGCCCAGGTCGTCGCCTTTGATCCCGGCCTGCCTGACGATGCCGGGGTGCAGGAAATAGATCAGGGCGGCGAACGCCAGCGCGGCCGCCGTTCCCGCCGCCATCAGCCACGTTTTCTTTTTCTCGTTCATTTTTGTCTCCTTTGGGCCGCGGTGGCTTGAATCCGCGTCCATTAGATAAGTCGCCCAGGGCCTGTTTTTCTTACATGAAAAATGAGTGTCAGTATCAGTGACAGTGTCAGCAAGAACGATCAGCACCTGACTAGAAATCTTGAGCACCCAAGCGAACTGGCTTTCGCTACGTCGAAACCCACTCGGGGGAAACCCCTCGGGGACGCCGCCCCTTGCGGGGCCGGCAGCGTCGAACCTCGAACGTCGAACCTTATAGCTATTCAGTATATCTTTTTAAAGCGTTCAGCCCCTGACTAGAAATCTTAAGAACCCAAGCGAATTTGCCTTCGTTACGTCGGACTTCGAACGTAGAACGTCGAACCTTGAAGCACTTCTAGTATGTCTTCGTCGCCACTCTTGCTAATACCCGACGGTTTGTTATGATGTCTGCGCACCGGGGAACCCCCTGCGATCTAGACATGGAAGACCGAGATTTCTTTTGCGACGAGCTGGCGACGAAGCCGTGCCCGGAGACCGGCTTGGTCCTGGTCACCGGCGCCACCGGCTATGTCGGCGGCCGGCTGGTGCCGGAGCTGGTCCGCCGCGGCTACCGCGTGCGCGCCGTCGCCCGCGCCGGCGCCGCCGCCTATCAATCCAAGTGGCCCGGCGCCGAGTGGGTGGAAGCCGACGCCCTGAAGCCGGAGACGCTCGACGCCGCCCTGGCCGGCGTGGACACCGCCTACTACCTGATCCACTCGCTGACGCTCAGCGCCCGCCGCTTCGCCGCGGCCGACCTGCAGGCGGCGCGCAACTTCCGCCTGGCCGCCGGCCGCCAGGGGGTGCGGCGTATCATCTACCTGGGCGGCCTGGGCGACGTGCGCGGGCCGCTGTCGCCGCACCTGCGCAGCCGCATGCAGGTCGCCGAGGAGCTGGGGCAGGGGCCGGCGGCCCTGACCATCCTGCGCGCCGCCATCATCAT
>DAHVOV010000286.1 GCA_027318645.1 Candidatus Aminicenantota bacterium | reverse complement strand
ATCTCGCTGAAGACATGGTTCACGGTGACCACCGCCGCCCGGCGGACCGCGATGGCCTCGATCAGCGCCCCGACGAAGAGGTCGCGGACGAAGGGATCGAGGACGTGCAGCACCTCGTCGACGAGCAGCAGCGACGGCCGCTGCGCCAGCGCCAGCGAGAGATGGACGATGGCCCGCTCGCCGGCCGAGAGGTCGCGGATGCGGGCCTTTTTCCCGATGCCGACGCGCCGGAGCAGTCCGTCGTCGAAGGGGTCGCAACGGAAGGCGTGGCAGTGGAACCCGACCGCCCGGGCGACCGTCCAGTCCTCGAAGAGGCTGAAGCGGTCGGAGATGAAACCGATCTTCTCCTGCGGCGCCTCAACGGAGCGCAGGATGCTCCCGCCGTCCGGGAGGAGAACGCCGGCCAGGGCGCGCAGCAGCGTGCTTTTGCCCGCGCCGTTGCGGCCGGCGATCACGGCCCACTCGCCCCGGCGCAGCGATACGCTCAGCCCGTCGATCACCCGCTTGCGGGTGTAACCGAGCCGCAGGTCATGGACTTCGATCAGGGACTGGTTCATTGGCCCACCCTCGCGATCATTTTCGTGACGTCGTCCGCGGAGAAACCCAGCGCGACCGCCTTTTCCAGGAAAGCCCGCAGCTCCCCCTCCAGCATGGCCCGGCGCAGCGCGTCCTGCCGGCCGGCCGGCGCCTTGACCCTGCTGCCGCTGCCCGTGCGCCCCTCGCTGAAACCCTCGGTTTCCAAAGCGTAATAGGCCTTTGCTACGGTATTGGGATTGACGCGCAGCAGCTTGGCCAAGTCGCGGATCGAGGGCAGCGGGTCGTTGTCGCGCAGGCCTCCGGAAAGTATCTCCAGCTTTATTGCCTGCATGATCTGCTGATAGACCGGGAGGGGCGAATTGGCGTCGATCGTCAGGTTCATGGCTGCTCCCCACGACTTTTCATTGTACTACTATACTAATACACTTAATCGTCCTTGTCAACAAAAATCTTTTGCCGGCCTTTTTTTTTGAATTTCCCGTGCCGTTCGCATACAATCTCCCCCTGCGCCGGGCTTGCGGCCCGGCCCGAAGGAGCCGCCATGAGCGCGAACCGGACCCGTTTCCTGCTGATCCTGCTTGCCCTCGCCGCCCTGTTGCCGCCGCTGGGGGCTGAGACGCCCGAGGAGGTCGTGAACCCGCGGCGCGCCGACAACTCCTTCGTCTCCGACGGCGGCGGCGTCCTGTCCCCTGAATACCGGGCGCTGATCGATGGCGTCTGCCGCGAGCTGCAGGCGAAGACGACGGCCGAGCTGGCCGTCGTCACCGTCGCCAGCCTGGGCGGCCAGCCCATCGATATGTTCGCCGAGCAGGTGTTCCGCCGCTTCGGCATCGGCGTCGCCGGCAAGGACAACGGTCTGCTCCTTCTGTGCTCCCGCGACGACCGCTCCGTGCGCCTCGAGGTGGGCTATGGGCTGGAGGGCGACATCCCCGATGCCCTGGCCTCGCGCCTGCTCGAGCGCGAAGCGCTGGCCATGCTCAGCGACGGCCGCTTCGGCCGCGGTCTTTTCCTGGCTGCCCGCGACATCGCCGTCCAGGCGGCCGGCGACGTCTCCCTGGCGATCGCCGAGCCGACGGCCTGGCCCACCGAGGCGGAACCCCCCAAGCCCAAGGAGGTCCCCCAGCCTAAAAAGAAAGGGAAGTGGGACCCCCTGCGCTCATCCCTGTATTTCGGCGGCGGCATCCTGGCCTTCGCCCTGCTGGCCAGCGCCTTCACCGTGATGCGCTTCAACAAGGCCCGCGGCAGGGCCGCCCGCGCCAGGATCGCCGGCGGCACGCCCGCCAGCGTCATCCTGGCCTGGATCGGCGGCGTGGCCTCCTTCTTCCTGGTCCTCGGCTTCGGCAAGAACTTCCTCACGCCGCTCGTGGCCATGCTGGCCGCGCCCGGGCTGGCCACCTTCGGCCGCCTGTTCACGGGCCGGGTCCTCAAAAGAAAGGTGGATTCCTACCATCTCCCCTGTACAAAGTGCGGCGGCGCCATGGACATGGTCGCTGACAGCGAGGACGACGTGATGCTGAGCACCGAGGAGGCGGCCGAGGAGAAGGCGGGCGGCATGGACTATGAGTTCTGGCGCTGCCCGAAATGCGGCGCCGACGAAAAGCTGGCCGTCAAGCTGGGCAAGGCCGCGAAGTGCCCGCAGTGCCAGCGCCGCACCCTCAAATCGAGCACCGTCACCCTGGAGGCGGCGACGAGGGAGCACGGCGGCCGGACGCGGACCACCGAGACCTGCCTCAATCCCAAGTGCAACTACACCAAGACCCGCGAGTCCTCGACGCCGCGCCTCTCCTCGCCGAGCTCCTCCTCCAGCGGCTCCTCGCGCCCGTCGGGCTCGTTCGGCGGCGGACGGTCAGGCGGCGCAGGAGCTAGCAGGAAATTTTAAGTGCTCGGCGTACGGCTGACGGCGTAAGGCGTACGGCAAGGCAATCAACCGAATTTGGTGAAAAAACTAGCTTCATATAACGACAGTTCGTTCAATCGCTGTTGCCGTCTGCCGTCAATCTAGCGCCGTTTTTTTTACTTTTGCCTTTTTACTTTTGCCTTTTGCCTTGCGCGCGAAGCGCGTGCATCTTCATGCTTTATTCTCTTGGACATTCAGGAAGCTCCATAATAGCTCTTTCCTTTGCTGCTGCCGTCCGCCGTGTGCCGTACGCCGTACGCCGAGTTCCATTCATCCCGGTCACTTGTCACTCGTCACGGTTTCAGGTATAATTGGCCCTGTATGGCGGCGTAGCTCAGTTGGTAGAGCAGACGGCTCATATCCGTTATGTCGGGGGTTCAATTCCCTCCGCCGCTATTTTCCCCTCTCCCTGGGGACCGCCGGGGTGGCCATGAAGCTCCTCTTCCCGCCGTTCAAGGACAACATCGAGCACCATGGCCTCATTCTCCCCGGCGACACCGTCATCCTCGGCTTCTCCGGCGGCAAGGACTCGGTCGCGGCGGCCGTGCTGCTGCAGGAGCTGCGGAAGTCCCTCCCCTTCCGCCTGGTCGCCGCCTACTTCAACCATCGCCTGCGCCCCGACGCCGTCGCCGAGGAGGAGTGGGCGCGCGCCTTCTGCGCCGGCCGCAACATCGAGCTCGAGACCGGCGGCCGCGACGTGAAGCGCTTCCGCGAGGAGAACCGGCTGAACCTCGAGCACGCCGCCTCGATCTCGCGCTACGACTTCTTCCATTCGCTGGCGCGGCGGCTGGCCCCGGCCGGCTCCGGCCCGGTGCGCATCGCCACGGCCCACAGCCGCTCCGACCTGGCCGAGACCTTCTTCATCAAGCTCTTCCGCGGCAGCGGCCTGCAGGGGCTCTCGGCGATCTACGCCAGCAAGGAGAAGCTCATCGTCCGCCCGCTGCTGATCTTCTCCTCCGCCGAGGTCCTGGCGTTCCTGGAGCGCAACGCCATCGCCTTCTATCGCGACCCGACCAACCTGGAGCACGATTTCCTGCGCAACCGCATCCGCCAGGACCTGATGCCGGCGGCGCTTGCCATCGAGCCAGACGCCGAGGACCGCGTCTTCCGCACCGTGCTCCTGCTGCAGGACGAGTTCGACCACTTCCAGCAGGAGACGCGGCGCATCCTGGAGCGCGAGCTCCGGCTGGGGAGCGTCCTGCCGGCGCGCGCCTTCGCCGGGCTGCACCCGGCCATGGCCCGCCACCTGGCCCGCGAGTACCTGCGCCGGGTCAAGGGCGACCTGCTGGGCGTGGGCATCGAGCACGTCGCCGCCTTCCTGGAGAGCGTGGAGACCGGCCGCGGCCTCTCCCTGCCGGGCGTGAACCTCAGCTTCGCCAAGGGCTGGATCTTTCCCGACTCCCTGCGCGTCAAGGGCTATCGCCTCGAGGTCCCGGGCACGGGTCGCCGGGCCATCCCGGAGATCGGGGCGTCGGTGACGGTGAGCCGGACCGACCGCTTCCGGCCGCCGCAGGACAACTTCTCCGTCGTCGTGGCCGAGCGCAAGCTGCGCTTCCCGCTGCGCCTGCGTCCCCCACGGCCGGGCGACAAGTACCGCAAGATCCACTCCCCCTACCGCCAGGCCGTGATCGAGATGGTCCGCGCCTCGGGAGTGCCGGCGCCGCTGCGGCCGCTGCGCCCGGTGCTGGAGAACGGGGACGGCAGGCTGGTCTGGGCCTGCGGCTCGCCCCTGGCCGCCTCTTTCGCCGTGAAGGATGGGGAGAAAGGGCCGTTCGTCCGCATCAGCGTGAAGATCTAGCGAACACAGGGAAGATAAAGGGAAAACAGAGGGAAGATTGAGGGAAGAGAGAGTGGGATAAGCCCTCGACGCCCTCTTATCCCACGCTGACTTCCCTCAGCCTTTCCCTCCTTCTTCCCTCTGCCTTCCCTGAGCTCAAACATCTATTTACAAGTTCCCGCTGCTGTACTACCATTCTGGGACCATGGCCGATGACAAACCGACATCCATAGCCGGCAAACCGCACTTGTGGTGCTTCAGCACCTACTTCGCGGAAGGGTTCCCCTTCTCCGTGATCCGCTCGGTCTCCACCGTCTTCTTCCGCGACCGCGGCGTCAGCCTGGAGGCGGTCGGCCTGACCACCTTCTTCGGCCTGCCCTGGATCCTCAAGTTCTTCTGGGGGCCGCTGGTGGACGAGTTCGCCACCAAGAAGCGCTGGCTGCTGGCCATGCAGGCGACGCTGGCCGTGCTGATCGGCGCCGCCGCCTTTTTCGTCCCCCTGCCGGCGGCGCCGCGCCTGGTCGCCGTCCTGTTCTTCATCGCCGCCTTCGTGGCCGCCACCCACGACATCGCCATCGACGGCTACTACCTCGCCGCCCTGGACAAGTCGCAGCAGACCAAGTTCCTCGGCTACCGGGTGATGGCATACCGCGTAGCCATGCTGACCGGCACCGGCGTGATCGTGACCGTCGGCGCCTCGTTCTCCTGGGCCCTGGCCTTCTTCCTCTCGGGGCTGCTGCTGGCCCTGCTGGCGGCCTACCATTATGTCTTCCTGCCCGAGTGCGAGGAGCAGCGCCGCCCCTTCCGCGCCATGCTCGGCCTCTTCGCCAGGGCGCGGGTGGCGCGCAACATGGCGTTCGCCGTGGCCCTCGTCGCCGGCGCGTACCTGTTCTTCAACTCGGCCCTCTTTACCGGCTGGAAAAGCTCCTCGCCCCTGCTCGCCGAGCTGAACTTCCCCCGCGCCGTCGGCCTGGGGCTGCTGCTGGCGCTGGTGCTGCTGGCCGCGTTCCGCCGCCGGCTGGCCGCCGTCCTGACCCGCGACCCCGACTCGTTCTACGGCCGCGCCTTCCTGACCTTCATGGACCAGGAGAAGATCGGCCTGGTCCTGGCCTTCATCATCCTGGTGCGCAGCGGCGAGTTCATGGTCAGCTCCATGGTCTCGGCGTTCGCCGTCGACCTGGGCATCAAGCAGCACTACGGCTGGATCGCCGGCGGCATCGGCCTCCCCTGCTCCATCGTCGGCGCCCTGGTCGGCGGCTGGATGATCTCGCGCTTCGGCCTGAAGCGGGTGATCTGGCCCTTCCTGCTGGCGCAGAACCTGACCAACGTCGTCTACATGCTCCTGGCGGGCTATCTCTCCCATTTCCTGGCGCTGAACACCGGCGTGGTGGTCCCCGTCCCTATCGGCGCCTTCAACCTGGCGGCGTTCGCCGGCGTGACCGGCTTCGAGCAGTTCGCCAGCGGCCTGGGCACGGCGGTGCTGACCACCTTCCTGATGCGCATCTGCAAGATGGAGTTCAAGGCGGCCCACTTCGCCATCGGCTCGGGGCTGATGAGCCTGGGCGGCATCGTCGCCGGCGTCAGCTCCGGCTTCATCGCCTCCTGGCTCGGCTACGCCGG
>DAHVOV010000324.1 GCA_027318645.1 Candidatus Aminicenantota bacterium | reverse complement strand
GGCTGGCAGGAGGCCATCCCGGTGCTGGCCGTCGCCTCCAGCCTGGTCTCCGCCGCGGCCGCCGCCGTGGAGACCGACCTCAAGCGCATCCTGGCCTACTCCACGGTCAGCCAGATCGGCTATATCTTCCTGGGCTTCGCCGTCATGAACCCCCTGGGCGTCTCCTGCTCGCTGCTCTTCATCCTGATGCACGGCCTGGCCAAGGCCGGCCTCTTCCTCTGCGCCGGCATCGTCATCCACGCCACCGGCGAGCGCGACATCCGCCGGCTGGGCGGCCAGATCAAGAACATGCCCTGGACGGCCGCCGCCTTCATCTTCTGCGCCTTCTCGGTCATCGGCATCCCGCCCTTCGGGGGCTTCTTCTCCAAGTTCATGGTCATCGTGGCCACCGTGCAGTCGGGCCGCGTCTGGGTGGCGGCGGCGGCGCTGTTCGCCGCGGTCCTGACCATGTACTACCTGTTCAAGGTCTTCAGCGCCGTCTTCATGGGCGAGCCCGCCGGCCACGGCCACAAGGAGGGGACGCGCTCCATGGTCTTCGTGGTGGTGACGCTGGCCGTGCTGTCGCTGCTGGCCGGCCTGCTGGTCGCCTACCCCACCAAGCTGGCCAACGTCGCCGCCGCTGAAATCCTAAGGTGGATGAAATGAATCCCAACAACCTGCTGATCCCGGTCCTGCTGCCGCTGCTGCTGGCGCTCTTCTCCTTCCTGCTGCCCGGCCGCGTCAAGCGCCTGCGCGAGGTCGTCTCCGTGCTGGGGGCGGCCCTCTTCGTGTACGTCGCCGTCGCCTTCTTCGGGCAGAAGGAGACCCTGCTCACCGTGCCCTGGATGGGCCACGGCATCGACTTCGAGCTGCGCCTCTACCAGTTCAGCCAGTTCATCCTGCTGGCGGTGAGCGGCTTCACCTTCCTCATCACCCTGTACTCCACCGTGCGCATGGCCGGGAACTCCCGCCTGCGCGAGTACTACGGCTACCTGTTCCTGACCGCCGCCATGTCCGCCGGCGCCGTGCTGGCCAACAACTTCGTGCCGCTGGTCTTCTTCTGGGAAGGGCTGCTGATCACCCTGTACGCCCTGATCACCGTCGGCGGCAGGGGCTCCCACCGCACCGCCGTCAAGGCCTTCCTGATCGGCGGCTTCTGCGACTTCTGCATGATCCTGGGCATCGCCATCCTGTGGTCGCAGACCGGCACGCTGCGCCTGTCCGACATCTCGGTCGTGCCCCAGGGGCTGACCGCGGTCAGCTTCTACCTGATGATGATCGGCGCCGTGGCCAAGGCCGGCTCCATGCCGTTCCACACCTGGATCCCCGACGCCGCCGTCGACGCGCCGGTGGCGGTCATGGCATTCATCCCCGCCGCGCTGGAGAAGCTGCTGGGCATCTACATGCTGTCGCGCATCTGCCTCGACCTGTTCCGCATCGAGGTGAACAGCGCCCCGGCGCTGGTGCTGATGACGCTGGGCGCCCTGACCATCGTGCTGGCCGTGTTCATGGCCCTGATCCAGAAGGACCTGAAGAAGCTCCTCTCCTACCACGCCGTCTCGCAGGTCGGCTACATGATGCTCGGCGTGGGCACCGCCATCCCCATCGGCATCGCCGGCGGCATCTTCCACATGATCAACCACGCCATGTACAAGAGCGGGCTGTTCCTGGCCGCCGGCTCGGTCGAGCAGCAGGCCGGCACCACCGAGCTGAAGAAGCTCGGCGGCCTGGCCCGCTCCATGCCGCTGACGGCGCTGGGCTTCCTGGTCTGCGCCGCCGCCATCTCGGGCATCTGGCCGCTGAACGGCTTCGTCTCCAAGGAGATGGTCTTCCACGGCTCCTACGAGACCGGCTACACGGTCTTCACCGTCGCCGCCTGGCTGGGGGCCATCCTCACCTTCGCCTCCTTCCTCAAGGCCGGCCACTCGGTGTTCTTCGGGCCGCGCGCCATGGAGAACGCCCAGGTGCGGGAGAACAAGCCGCCGGTGACCATCGCCATCCTGGCCCTGGCCGCGCTGTGCGTGCTGTTCGGCGTCTGGAACGCCCTGCCGCTGAAGCTCTTCATCCAGCCCATCCTGGCCGGGCACCCCGGCGCCGCCGGGGAGCACCTGGACTTCACCGCCCACGCCCTGGCCGTGTTCAACCCCATCGCCCTCATCTCCATGGGCTGCCTGCTGGTCGCCCTGGGGCTGCACCTCTTCGGCTTCAAGCGCGGCGGCAACAAGGCCTACATGGCCTCGGAGCCCATCCATCGCCTGCCCGTGCTGCACACGATCTACGACCTGGCCGAGGCCCGCGTCTTCGACCTGTACGAGCAGGGCATCAAGGGGCTGCAGGCCCTGTCGCGCTTCCTGTTCCGCTTCGTCGACCGCCCGATCGACGCCTTCTACGAGAAGGTGGTCGTCGGCGCGGGGCGCGCCGCCAGCAACGCCATCCGCGCCGCCCACAACGGCCTGTACGCCAACTACCTGGCCTGGACCATCGGCGGGCTGGCGATCATCGCCTGGGCCATCGGCGCCCTGCTGCGCTAGGGAGAAAGCCATGCTATTCCTGTACATCATCGTCCCCCTGTTGCTGGCCGGGCTGCTGCCCCTGCTGGGCAAGCTGTCCAAGCGCCTGCTGCCCGACCTGCTGGCCAGCGCCGCCATGCTCTTCCTGCTCGTGCTCACCGTGATCGGCGCCCGGCCGCTGATCTCCGGCGGCGGCGTCATCCAGCAGGCCACCTGGTTCCAGGCGCCGCTGAACATCCGCCTGCTGCTCGACGGCTTCAGCCTGCTGATGCTCTTCACCATCGCCCTGGTCAGTTTCGTGGTCTGCATCTACTCCATCGGCTACATGGAGCACTACGGCGCCAAGGCCAACTACTACGCCCTGCTGCTGGTGATGATCGCCGGCATGAACGGCCTGGTGCTGAGCGGCGACCTGTTCACCATCTACGTCTTCCTGGAGATGGCGGCCGTCGCCTCCTACGCGCTGGTGGCCTTCGGCCGCGGTCCCGACGAGCTCGAGGCCGCCTTCAAGTACCTGATGCTCTCCGCCGTCGCCTCGGCGTTCGTGCTGCTGAGCATCGCCGTGCTCTTCGCCGTCACCGGCGGCGTGGGCTTCGGCGCCGTCGCCCAGGGGCTCAAGACGCTCAACGTCCGCACCCTGGTCGGCATCTGCAGCGCCCTGTTCCTGGCCGGCTTCGGCCTGAAGGCGGCGCTGGTGCCCTTCCACTCCTGGCTGCCCGACGCCCACCCTTCCGCGCCGGCGCCCATCTCGGCCATGCTGTCGGGCGTGCTGATCAAGGTCTCCGGCGTCTACGCCATGACGCGCGTCTTCCTCGGCGTCTTCGGCCTGACCCCGGCCCTGACCACGGTGCTGACCGTGCTGGGCGTGGTGTCCATCTTCGTCGGCGCCCTGGCCGCCATCGGCCAGAACGACATCAAGCGCATGCTGGCCTACTCCTCGATCAGCCAGATCGGCTACGTGGTGCTGGGCATCGGCATCGGCACGCCGCTGGGCATCCTCGGCGGCCTCTTCCACCTGTTCAACCACGCCCTGTTCAAGTCGCTCCTCTTTCTCAACGCCGGCGCCGTCGAGCGCTCCACCGGCACGCGCTCGCTGGACAAGATGGGCGGCCTGGCCAAGGTCATGCCGGTCACGGCGGTGACGTCGGTCGTCGGCTCGCTGTCCATCGCCGGCGTGCCGCCGCTGAACGGCTTCTGGAGCAAGCTGCTGATCATCATCGCCCTGGTGCAGGCCAAGATGATCACCCTGGCCGTGCTGGCGGTGCTGGGCAGCGTGATCACGCTGTGGTACTACCTGGTGCTCCAGCACCAGGCCTTCTTCGGCAAGCTGAACGAGGCCTGGAAGTCGGTCCGCGAGGCGCCGTTCTGGATGTCGGCCGCCACCGTGGTCCTGGCGCTTCTCTGCGTGGCGGTCGGCCTGGCCTTCCCCTTCGTCGTGGGCACGTGGCTGCAGCCGGCCGCCGACGCCCTGGGCCAGGGGGTCAACGTGGCCCTGAACTTCATCGGATTCTAGGAGACGCGCATGCATCTTTTTCTATTGATCGGACTGGTCGCCTTTTCCGCCGTGGCCATCCTGTGCCGCGAGCTGCTCAAGAGCGCCATCAGCCTGGCCGTGGCCAGCATCTTCCTGGCCCTGCTGCTGTTCGAGATGGGGGCGGTCTACGCCGGCGTCTTTGAACTGTCGGTGGTCGCCGGGCTGATCACCGTGCTGTTCATCACCGCCATCGCCCTCACCCGCGGCGACGGCGACGTGGCCGAGGGCCGGGCCCAGCGCTGGGTCTTCCCGCTGTTCTTCGCAGGGCTGGCCGTCGTCGACGTGCTGGTGATGAGGAAGCTGCTGGGCCGCATCCCGGCCATCCAGGGCGGCGAGAGCGGCAGCTTCAGCCAGGTGCTGTGGAACCAGCGCACCTTCGACCTGGTCGGCCAGGTCGGCGTCATCTCCGCCGGCGTGCTGGCCGTGCTGGCCCTGTTCCGCCGGGACAACGGGCACGGCAAGGGGGAAAGCCATGAATAACCTGTGGGTCCTGAACCTGGGCTTCGCCGTCCTGCTGGTGGGCGTCGGCCTCTACTGCCTGCTGACCATGCGCAACACGGTGAAGCTGCTGATCGGCATCGAGGTCATCGCCAAGGGCGTCACCCTGGCGCTGGTGGCCGGCGGCTACGCCCGCCACAACATCATGGTGGCCCAGAGCCTGGTCATCACGGTCATCGTCGTCGACGTGGCCGTCATCGCCACGGCGCTGGCGCTGGTCATCAACATCAACCGCCATACCAAGAGCCTTGACGTCAGGAAACTGACCCGGCTGAAGGGGTAGCCATGAAAAACCTGCTGGAGATCCT
>DAHVOV010000291.1 GCA_027318645.1 Candidatus Aminicenantota bacterium | reverse complement strand
TGGTCGCCCTGGGAGATGGCCTGGACGGGGCAGACCGCTTCGCAGGCGCCGCAGCTGATGCAGGTATCGATGATCGTCAATGCCATTGTTTCCTCCTTTAAGGGAAAATCATTTTATTATCAAAACCCCGGCTTGTCAACCTTGGGGCTGCGAAGCCAGAGGTTCCACGATCGGAACTCGAAGGGCTCGGCATACGGCAGACGGCAGACGGCGTACGGCAAAAATTTCCCGACTTCAGTGACAAGTGACGCGTAACCAGTGACGAGGAACAGCAAAAAAGAATCGCCGCACGGCCGTAACTGGACACGAGTATAAAAAGGCCCTTTGTGAAAGGGATAGCAGGAAATCGGTCAATGCTGTTGCTAACACTAGCACTATCACTATCACTCAGCGCTTCGGAAAGCCCTTACTTGCCCCCGATCATGCGGCCGAAGGCGCCCAGCAGCGAGCCCTCGTCCTGCTTGCGGCCCATGCCGATCCGCGAGGCGGAGATGATGCGGTCGGCCAGGCGCGAGAAGGGCAGGGTCTGCAGGTAGAGCTTTCCCGTCCCCCTCAGCGTGGCCAGGAAGAGCCCCTCGCCGCCGAAGAACATCGACTTCAGGCTGCCGGCCATCTCGATGTCGTAGTCGAGCGCCGGCGAGAAGGCGACCAGGCAGCCGGTGTCGACGCGCAGGGTCTCGCCCCGCAGCTCCCGCTCGATGACCGTGCCGCCGGCATGGACGAAGGCCAGGCCGTCGCCCTGCAGCTTCTGCAGGATGAAGCCCTCGCCGCCGAAGAGGCCGGCGCCGAAGCGCTTGGTGAAGGCGATGGAGACGCCAGTGCCCAGGGCGGCGCACAGGAAGGCGTCCTTCTGGCAAAGCAGTTCGCCGCCGTGGGCGGCCAGGTCGACGGGGACGATCTTGCCCGGATAAGGGGCGGCGAAGGCCACGCGGCGCTTGCCGGCGCCGGCGTTGCTGAAGTGGGTCATGAAGAGCGATTCGCCGGTGATGACGCGCTTGCCCGCCGACAGCAGCTTGTCCATCAGCCCGGCCTGGGGCTGGGAGCCGTCGCCCATCTTGGTCTCGAAGGCGATGCCGTCCTCCATCCAGTTCATCGCCCCGGCCTCGGCGATCACCGTCTCGCCGGGATCGAGCTCGATCTCCACCACCTGCATGTCGTCGCCGTGGATCGTATACTCTACATCATGGGATTTCATTTCGCCCTCCTGCATGGCGTTTCATTATACGATAAAGGACAACTCGACGTTCCAATAGTTGGCAATAGTGACGAGTAACAAGTGACGAGTGACGAGGAATGGCACTGGCCAGACGGCGACGGAATATCGAACCGTCGTGTCGCATAACCCCCTCGGGGGGACCTTCAGGGCACGGTACTCGGACGGGTCACTGCATGAAAACGAACAGGTCATCGTGGTTTTTAATGAGTGATCCATGATCGGACAGCCCGGGTCGATTGCTGTTCCTTGTTACTCGTCACTTGTCACTATTGTGCGTTGTGCTTATTCCAGAATCCGCGACACCGGGACGATCTCGACCGGCTGCTGCCTGAGCCAGGGCACGGCGTCGCGCAGCGCGGCCAGGGTGGTGGGAAAGGGGTGGCCGATGGCCAGCGCCCGGCCCTGCTGGCGGGCGATCTCCACCAGGCGGCGCAGCTGCGCGGCGGCGTGCTCATAGGTCGGCTCGTCGTCGAGGAAGACGTCGCGCAGCGCCGTCGGCACCTGCAGGCGCCGGGCCTGGGCGTAGGCGACGGTGGTGGGCGCCGTCTTGGAGTCGACGAAGAACAGCCCGCGCGCCTTCAGGGCCGCCAGCACCCGGCTGGCGGCCGCCGCGTCGGAGGTCAGCAGCGAGCCCATGTGGTTGTTGGCGCCGCGGGCGTAGGGCACCGCCTCCAGGGCGCCGTCGACCAGCGCCGCGATCTCGCTGTCGCTGGAGTCGAGCAGCACGAACTGGTCGCGCGGGTGGTGGTTGGCCGGGTCCTTTGGCTGCATGGGCAGGTGGATGATCTGCTCCAGGCCGAAGGCGTGCAGGCGCTGCGCCTCGCTGCGCGCGTAGGGGGCGGCCGGGATGACGGCGCCGGTGACCGGGATGCCCAGCTCGTGGAGCTGGTCGGAGACCAGGTCGGCGTAGCCGATGTCGTCGACGATGATGGCCAGGCGCGGCGCGCCGCCGGCAACGGCCTTGGCCGCCGCCTTCGTCCTCGCCGCGGAGGCGCCCTCCGCGCGCCGCGGCCCGGCCGGCTCGGCGGCCAGGGCCGGGAGCGGCAGGCGCTTGCTGACCAGGATGACGTGGGTGAGGCGGCGGTCGAAGCGCACCTGGTACAGGTAGACGACCTGCTCGCGCATCCCCTGCATCTCGCTCAGCACCTGCACGCCGCCGCGGCGCTCGACCAGCCGCTTCAGGTCGCGGGCCAGCGGCGCGAACAGGGGCTCGGCCAGGTCGATCTTGAGGTGGGTGATGCCGTCGCGGTCGCGGACGAAGTCGTGGGGGATGCCGCGGCCCGCCAGCAGCTCGGCCAGGTCGCGCTGGAAGGAGTCGGCCGCCGGGAGCTTGCGGCCCAGGCCCAGCACCCGGTCGAAGATGAAGGAGTAGCGGCCGGCGTGATAGTCGATGAACTCGAGGGCGACCACGATCGCCAGGGCGATGAGCCCGAAGGCGGCGAAGGAGAGGACGGCGGCGTGGCGGCCGTTGCGGGCGGGCGGGCGGCGCGGCGTCTTCGTTCTACTGTTCATGGCGGGAGGGAGATTCTATCACTTTTTCTCCAGCCACAGCAAGGGATCGAGCGGCTTCAGGTGCTGGCGGATCTCGAAGTAGAGCGCCTTGCCGTAGAGGGAGCCCGAGGAGCCGGCCAGGGCGATCGCCTCGCCGGCGGCCACCCGCTCCCCCGTCCGCTTCAGGAAACGCTCGCAGTGGCCGTACAGGGTGTGGAAGCCGTTGGCGTGCTGCAGGATCAGCAGGTTGCCGTAGCCCTTGAAGTAGTCGCCGTAGATCACCTCGCCGCCGCCGACGGCGCGCACCTCGTCGCCGCGCTCGGGCTTGATCTCGATGCCGTTGTTCATGGTGTAGGTGTTGAAGCGGGCGCTTTTCTTCCTGCCGAAGCTGGAGATGACCGCGCCCGGCAGCGGCCAGGCCAGGCGCCCGCGCAGCGGGCCCAGGTCGGTGGCGCCGGCGGCGGCCTCGACGGCCTTCTGGTCCAGGAAGCGGGTGAGGTTCTCGCTCTCGGTGCGCAGCTCGTCGAGCAGGCGGGTGTTCAGCTCGCGCTGCTGGTTGATGCGCGAGATCATGTCCAGCTTGTCGCGCTTCAGCCCGTGCAGCCGCGCCAGCTTCCCCGCCTTGTCGGCCCGCAGCCGGCCCAGGCGCGCCACCTCGGCGCCCAGCTCGGCCTGCAACCGCTGCAGGCGGGCGATGTCCTGGCGGATCTGGCGGATCTCGACGATCTTGTCGTCCATCAGGGCCTTCACCAGCCGGTAGTTGCGGAACAGCTGGTCCACGCTGCCGATGTTCAGGAAGAGCTTGACGTAGCCCAGGTCGCCCATCTTGTAGAGCACGCGCAGGATGCGGCGCACCCGCTCCCGCGAGTCGCGCACGCGCAGCTGCAGCGCCGCCTCCTCGCGCTGCTTGCGCGCCACCTGCGCCTGGGC
>DAHVOV010000276.1 GCA_027318645.1 Candidatus Aminicenantota bacterium | reverse complement strand
GGACATGTCAGCCTCCGCGCTGCGAGGAGAGCGCGACCCTGAACGGGTAGCTGTTGCCGCGGTTGCCGTACTCGACCCGCACGCGTACCGTGTTCAGGGTGCCCAGGGCGTTGGGCGTGATGGTGACCGTGCGCCGGTACTGGTTGTCCTTGCCGGGATCGCTGGCATAGACGACCAGGTTGTGCCCCTCCTCCACCACGTAGTCCACGGCGCCCGCCGGCATCTGCGAGGCCGGGAACTTGAGGTACTCCTCGAGCCGCGCCTCGGCCAGCGAGACGGCGACGTTCTTGCTGCCGGCGTAGCGGTTGGTGACCATCTGCTGGGTGAAGCCGGTCAGGATGGAGACCACCACGAACAGGACGATGGCCATGGCCAGCAGGGCCTCGACCAGGGTGAAGCCGTTAGTTCTTTTCAACTTTCAGCCCTCCGTAAGGGAAGATTTGGATGGTGCGGCGGTACAGAACGGGCTCGGTCGTGCCGCCTGGCCGCTTGCGTATGTGCAGCGCCTGGCTGATGGTGCCCAGGGCGGTGGTCAGATCGGGCGTGCCGTCGCTCTTCAGCAGCCGCACCTCGCCCATCGAGTTCACCGCGAAGTCGCTCACGGAGCCGGCATCGAAGAAGATGCCGCCGCCGACCGGCACGACGGTCTTGATCGTCGTCCAGGTGTTGAAGTTGGTGACGTCGGCCTGCTTCTGCAGCGTGTAGGAGCGGCCGTCGGCGGCGAAGGTGATCGCCACGTAGCGGTTCTCGGTCGAGGCCAGCAGCTTGGCCGAGTTGAAGTCGGCCACGAAGTTGTTGATCAGGCCGGTGATGCGCGAGTTGGCGGCGACGCTGTCGCCGATGCGCAGGGACATGGCGATCACGATGGCCAGGAAGAGCATCACCACCAGCAGCTCGACGACGGAAAGCCCTCGCTTGTTTTTCATTGGCGTCTCCTTAGTTTAAAGCAAGATGCATGCCAAAAATCAGTCGGATGGCTGGAACAAAATGATGGCAGAATATCCTTTCCTGTAGGCGATCTTGGTTTAGCATGCGACGACATGCCTCGGATCGGACTGGGAATTATTTACCCACTCATGGCATTCATGCCACATCCTGCCTCGCCAAGGCGCATCAGCGCCTCATTTATGTAATTTTTTGATCAGCAGGGAAATGGCGACGAAAACGATGAGAACGACCAGGATGGCGGCGAAGAGCCGGTACACGGCGACGGTGCGCAGGGTATCCATCATCGCGCCCGGAACGGGCGCCGTCCCCGCGGGCCGCCCTCTCCTTTCACGGCCTGACCTTGAAGCGCGGCCCGGTGAACACCAGGCACAGGGCGTTGAAGAACAGGCCCAGCAGCAGCCCGAACGCGGCGAAGGCGATGAAGCCGGCGATGCCGCCCACCGCCCCGAAGAACAGCCCGCCCAGGAACTTGCCGCGCATCTCCTGGATCATCACCGGGAACTGGTAGATCAGGTCGCCGAAGATGCGGAAGATGCCGAACGAGGCGCCCAGGACGACGCCCGCCACCAGCCCCAGCCCGCCCAGGAAGATCACCAGCGAGAGGAGGCGCACCGAGCGGAACTGGATCTCGTCGCCGGCCAGGCGCCGCTCCTGGCGCACCGCCCCGGCCTTGGGGCTGGCCCCGCAGAAGCGGCAGTAGGCGTCGTGCTCGTCCATGCGCGAGTGGCAGAAGCGGCACAGCGTTTCCGCCTTCTCGTTCTCGGCCGCCGCGTCCTGGCGGCGCGCGGCCGGCCGGGCCGGCTCCAGCTCGATGGTCGTCGCCGCCGGCGCCGCGGCGGCCTCCGGGGCCTCGTCCGCCGCCTCCTCGCCGCCGTAGGGATCGGCGGGTTTCCAGGCGCTGCCGTCGTACACGTACCAGCCGCCGGTCTTGCCGCCCAGCATCCAGAAGCGGTTCTCCCCGTCGCGCAGCATCATCTTCTTCAGCTCGGACTTGGCGTCCTCGGCGGAGACCTCGCCCGCCGCCTGGCGCTCCTTCAGGTCCTTATAGAGCTCTTCGATCTCCCGGAACTTTTTGGGGTCCATCTTGCCTTCCTCCCAGCAGGATCTCACGCATGCCGCCGACGAGATACAGGGAACCGCACACTATTATAGTTCTTTGGAATATTTTTGCAACCGCCAGGACGCGGCCGTAGTCGCGCTCGATGCGGAGGCGCCGGCCGGGAAAGAAGCGTGCCAGCCGCTCGGGCGGCAGGGCGCGGGGCGAGCGCGGCTCCGTCAGCACCACGTTCGCCGCCAGCGGCGCCAGCAGCCGCGCCATCGCCGGGTACTGCTTGTCGCGCAGCGCCCCGAACACCAGGGTGAAGCCGCGCATCCCCTCCTCGCGCAGGTAGTCGACCAGGGCGCGGACGCCGGGGCGGTTGTGGCCCCCGTCCAGGATGACCGCCGGCCGGCCGGGAAAATGCTCGAGGCGCGCCGGGATGGACATGGAGCGGATTCCGGCGGCCACGTCCCCGATGCCGATGTCCAGCCCGCGCCGCCGCAGCTCGTCGACGACGGCGACCGCCAGGGCGGCGTTGCGGCACTGGTGGCGGCCGCGCTGGGTCACGCGGAAGCGGTAGGCGGCGGCCCCGGTGTCGTAGCGGCAGTCGTAGGCGGCGCCGGACCGGGCGGTCTCCAGCCGCCGCGGCGGGGCGAAGGCCTCGACCAGCGGGGCATGCCGGCGGCGGGCGAACTCGCGCACCACGCGGGCGCCGGCCGTGCGCGGCGCGCAGCCCGACACCAGCGGCACGCCGCGCCGGGCGATGGCCGCCTTCTCGCGGGCGATGGCCGTCAGCGTCCGGCCCAGGATGTTCATGTGGTCCATGGCCACGTTGGTGACCACCGAGATCTCGGGGATGACGGTAGAGGTGGCGTCGAGCCGCCCTCCCAGCCCCACTTCAAGCACCGCCCAGGAGACGCCGGACTCGGCGAAGTGGTGCAGGGCGGCCAGGAACAGGGTCTCGAAGAAGGTGGGCAGGTTGGCGATGCGGCGCTCGGCCACGAGCCTTTCGCCCAGGGCGCGGGCGACGCTCACCGAGCTGGCGAAGGCGGCGCGCGCGATCGGCCGGCCGTTCACGCGGATGCGCTCGCGCGCCTCCTGCAGGTGCGGCGAGGTGAAGAGGCCGACCCGCAGGCCGGAGCGCTGCAGGATGGAGGCGACGTAGTGGCTGGTCGATCCCTTGCCGTTGGTGCCCGCGACCTGCACGAAGCGGACGCCCGACGAGGCGAAGGGCGCCTCGGCGATCAGGCGGCGGATGCCGGCCAGCGACAGCTTGCCCGTCTCCCCCTGGATCCTGTCAAGATAGGAAAGTGCCGCGGCGTAGCGCATCGGCCCTTCCCCGGCAGGGGCGCGCTCAGTTGTCCTGGCCGCCCTCGCCTTCCTCGAACTCGTTCTTGACGCCCAGGATGTTGGCCGCGCCGTCGTAGATGAGGCGGGTGGCCTTCTTCTGGTCCTGCAGCTGGGCGATGAGGTCCTTGACCCGGGCCAGCTCCTCCTCGATCTTGGCGTCGATTATCTCAATCTGCTTCTTCGCTTCCCGGAGCGTGGACTCGTAGAACGCCCTGGCCTCGATCTTGAGTTTTTCCATATGTTCACCTCGTTGTTATTTTTTTATGGACATGGAGATCGACTTCCACACCTTGACGCGCAGTCCGTTCTTCTGCGCCGGCTGATACTTGTAGGACTTGACCGTGTCGATGAGGATGCTGTTGAGCTGGCCGTTGTTGGTCTTGATCAGCATGCGCACCGTTTCCACGTCGCCGGTATGACTGATCAGCACGCTGAAGGTGACGGCCTGCGACCCGCTCATGGCGGCGCGGATCGAGTCGGGGATGTTCGGCTGGGGCGTGGAGACGGCCACGGGCTGCACGTCGACCTCGTTCAGGGGGACGATGTCGCCCTCCTTGACCCGGTTCATCTCGGCGCGCTTCTGCTCATCGGCCTTGCGCTTCTCCTCCTCGGCCAGCTTCTGGCGGTCGGCCTCCTCCTGGCGCCGCCGCTCATCGTCCTGCTGCTGCTGCAGGCGGGCGGCCTCCTCCTGCTGCAGCCGCGTCTCCTCCTCCTTCTTCAGGCGGTCGGCCTCGGCCTTCTTGCGCCGCTCCTCCAGCAGCTTCTTCTGGTCTTCCTCGGCCTGCTGCTTCTTCAGGTCCTCTTCCTTCTGCTTCGCCTCGTCGAGCAGCTTCTGGGTCGCGGCCAGCTCGTCGGCGATGCGCTTCATCTCGGCCTCCTTGGCGGCGGCCGCGGCCGGGGTCGTCGCCTGCGAGCCGGCGGCCGCGGTCTGGGCGGCCGGCGCCGGAGGCGCGGACGGCTTGTTCAGCACCAGGAAATAGACGCCGGCGGCCGCGGCGCCGAGCAGCAGCACGGCGGCCACGGGCAGCAGCGGGAACTTCTTCTTGCCCTTGTCCAGCTCATGGAACAGCGACTCCGGCTGGAACTCGGTCTTCTCCGCCGCGGCCAGCTTGCGCGCGGCGGGCGCCTTGTCCTCGTCGAAGCTGATGCTGATCCCTCCCGCGGGCGGGGCCGGCTTGGCCGCCGGCGGCTCAGTGATCGCCTCCGGCATCGGCGGAGGCGGCGGCGGCTCGACGG
>DAHVOV010000274.1 GCA_027318645.1 Candidatus Aminicenantota bacterium | reverse complement strand
CGATGGTGGCCAGCGCCGCCGTCTGCGGACGGCCGATGATCCGCCAAATATTTCTTTCCAGGTCGGTCATGCTCGAACCTCCGCCTGCGATCATACCTCCTTGGGCAACCGTTTCCAAGCCCTGGAACGGGCTGGGCGCGGGCGCAGCCCCTCGCCATGTCCCATCCGCGTGGCGATCGCCGGCCGCTGGATTGAATTCCGCCTCCCTTGCCCTTACAATGGACCGAAGCGGAGGGAAAATGAAAAGCAATCAGTCGAGGATCGCGATGTCATTATTGCTGGCTTGTGGCGCGGCGGCCTTCTTGGGGGCCCATTGCCAGGTGCCGTGCGGCATCTACGACGACGAGGCGCGTTTCAAGCTGCTGTTCGAGCACATCACCACCATCGAGAAGGCGATGAAGGAGATCGTCGCGCTCTCGGCCCAGTCGCCCGTCAACTACAATCAGGTGGTGCGCTGGGTGATGAACAAGGAGAAGCATGCCGAGGAGTTCAGCGAGATCGTTTCCTTTTATTTTCTCGCCCAGCGCCTGGTTCCCAAGGCGCCCGAGGAGGGAGAAGCCCGCTCCACCTACCTGGAGCAGCTCGAGCTCTGCCATCGGCTGATCGTCACGGCCATGAAGGCCAAGCAGACCCTCGATCTGGGGCACGCGCAGGCGCTGAAGGAGCTTCTCGGCCGGCTGCACAAGAGCTACTTCGCCAAGCAGTAGCCACTGCGAACGGTTCGAGGGACGCTGGCCTGAATGGTTCAGGGGTGGAAAAGAAAATCTCGGGGCGTTGAAGGCTTGAAGAATGGAAGGGTGCGGGCATCAGGGGCATGATGTTCCTTTTGTCATGAACCCTGCAAGCCGTTGACTCGTCCACCCTTCCACAGGGACATCGCCGATCATGAAGCTGCTGGTCCTGGCCGACATCGATGACCTGCACTGGCGCGGCCCGCGCGGGCGCGCCGACCTGCTGCTGGCCCTGGGCGACATGGATGACGCCGTGATCCTGGAGGCGGCGGAGGCCTGGCGCTGCCCTGCCGTCTTCGCCGTCAAGGGCAACCATGACTCCGATACGCCGTTCCCGGCGCCCATCCTCGACCTGCACCTGCGCGTCGCCGAGCGCGGCGGCCTGCGCTTCGGCGGGCTGAACGGCTGCTGGCAGTACAAGCCGCGCGGGAGTTTCCTCTACTACCAGGAGGAGGCCGAGGAGTTCCTGTCGTCCTTCCCCGCCGTCGACGTTTTCCTCTCCCACAACTCGCCGCGCCGCGTCCACGACCGCGAGGACGAGGTCCACACCGGGTTCACCGCGCTCAACGCCTACATCGGCCGGGCGCGGCCGCGGCTGCTGCTCCACGGCCACCAGCACCAGGAGCGCGAGACGCGGGTGGGGGAGACGAGGGTCATCAGCGTCTACGGCTGGAAAGTAATCGAGCTCACAGGTCTTGGCTGACGGCAGACGGCTGACGGCGGACGGTAACGGACACAGGAACGATCAAGCCAGGTCACGGCTCGCTGCCGTTGGCCGTACGCCGTTCGCCTTACGCCGAGTTCTGTCAGATGCCTAGCTTGCTCCTCAGCTCGGGCGCCAGCGAGTTCTTGTTGACCATCAGCGCCGTGGTCTTGAGGCGAAAATAGGGGCGCGACATGTAGAGGTAGCCGTCGTACTTGCGGTCGGTGCCGCCCGAGTTCTTGATGCGGTAGAAGCGGGCGC
>DAHVOV010000239.1 GCA_027318645.1 Candidatus Aminicenantota bacterium | reverse complement strand
ACGGCGATGAGCAGCAGGGTGGCTAGGTCCATCGTGAGAGGCGCGCAGCGCGCGGCGGCATGGGGTTCATGGGAAAAGGAACTGTAGCAGAACCGGCCTTGGGTGTCAATTTAATGGAAAAGAACAGTGGTAGTGGTAGTGATCGTGGCAGCATCAAGAGGAGCAGAAGCTATCGTGACGCGTAACGCGTGACGCGTGACGAGTAACAGCAAAAGGATGAACTTATTCTGGTGATTCGTGATTCGTGAAGGCACTCGGTATACGGTTTACGGTGTACGGTTCACGGCAAAGCCATTAGGTCAGATTAATTCTTTCAATTGCTGCTGCCGTCTGCCGAGTGCTGAAGCTCTTCCAACGTGGAACATGGAACCTGGAACATGGAACCTCGATGCTCTGTAAGTACCTTCTTCATTAATATTCCAGATGCGGCCATTTCAAGGCAAAAGTAAAAAGTCAAAAGCATGAGCCCCATGAGTGGAGAGTTGTTCTGACAAGTTATTAGAATGCTGCTCCTAACACTATCACTATCACTATCACTTTTTTCTGTGAGCACCTAGCGCGGCAGCAGCTCGATCAAAACGCGCCGCGACAGGGAGCGGTACGAGGCCCGCAGCTGCAGGCGCCCGGCGTCGCGGATGAGATAGAGGTCGTAGCTGAAGTTGCGGAACAGGAAGTCGTAGTGCATCTGCGTCTGGAACGTCCAGTTCTTGACCAGCGAGACGGCGGCGTCCAGGTAGCTGCTGGTGAAGCGGCCGGTCTTGGTGTCGTAGGAGAGGGAGGTCCAGCCCTTGACGCGCTGGCCGTTGTCCCGCAGCCGCAGCAGCGCCGACCAGTCCTGCGAGGTGGTGCCCTGGATCAGCCAGCTCTCCGTGCGCCGCCGCGAGTTGAAGTTGTAGAGGAGCTCAAGGTCGGCGAAGGAGCCGAGGCGCTGGCGGCAGGTGAGCACGCAGCCCAGCGAGGTATAGCGGTCCTGCGGCAGCCGCTCCAGCAGCTGCTCGGCGGCCAGGGCCACGGTCAGCGTCGATCCCGGCCCCAGCTCCAGCGCCTCGCTCTGCAGGTGGAAGGTCAGGTTGGCCCGGCTCTGCTGGTCGCGGCGGCCGGCGAGGGTGAGGCGGTTGACCAGGAAGCTGGAGATGAAGTCCGCCCGCAGCAGCCCGCCGTACAGGCGGAACGGGGTCACCTTCAGGGTGAAGCGCGGGGTGCCCTGCGACTGGTCCTGCAGCAGGTCGCGGTGGAAGGAGTAGTCGGCGCCCAGCTGGAAGAGGCGGTGAGTGTAGGCGAGCGAGACGCTGGAATCGCGCCGGCGGTTGAAAAGGTCCTCGTTGAAGAGCAGGCGCGAGAACGAGTGCTGCAGCGAGAGGCTCACGTTCTTCAGCGCCTGGTTGCGCAGGGAGACGCTGCCCTGGTATTGCCCCTCCTTCTCGCCGCCCAGGTCCAGCGCCACCTCGCCCAGCGTCGGGTCCTGCAGCCGGGAGCGCAGGCGCAGCCACAGCTCCTCGCGCGCTGCCGCCGTGCGGCTGTACTCCAGCCCCAGCTCGCTGCTCAGGCGGGGCGTCCACTGCGAGCGCAGGGCCACCCCCGCCCGCAGCAGGTTGTCGGTAAGGTATTCCACGTCCACCCCGGCCTCGTGGCGGCGCGTCAGGCTGAACGAGTTGCGCGAGTTGAAGTTCAGCCGCAGCGCCGGCCCGTACTCCACCTGGCCGAAGGGATCGATCATGACGTCCAGGGAGTTGGCCGAGCGCGCCGTCCCGCCCGGCACCGGGCGCTCCAGCAGGAAGTGGGTGTTGGCCACGATGCCCTGCGAGGCGTAGTACCAGACGCGGTCGGCCCAGACCCCCTGCAGCTTCGAGGTATCGATGCCGCGGTCGAGGCTGAAGCGCTTGAACGACAGCGACTGGCCGCCCTCGATGAACGCCGTCGTCTGGTAGCCGTAGACGCGGAAGACGGTCGAGATGACGACGCGCTTTCCCAGGAAGTACAGCAGCGAGTTCTTCAGCGCCGCCAGGTCGCGCCCCTGGAAGCGGCCGCCGGCGGCCGCCGGCGCCGCGGCGCCGGGCGGCTGCTTCCGCGTCCCGGGCAGGGTCCAGGAGCGGACGTTCTCGCCGTAGGAGAAGAGGGTCAGGCTGAGGGTCTCCAGGTCGATCGTCAGCAGGTCCGCCTCGACCTCGCGGCCGCCGGCGATGACGCGGCAGCCGCGGCCGGCCAGGGCGGCGCGGGCGGAGACGTCGACCTCGACCTTTCCCGCGTGGATGGTCCAGTCGGGGCTCTGGAGCACCACGGCGCCCTGGCCGTAGAGGTAGTTGTAGTCGTAGCTGTAGAGCAGGTAGTCGCCGCGGACCTCCAGCAGCCCCTTGGCGCCCAGCAGGGCGGCGCAGGCGGCCCACAGCAGCGCCGGCAGCGCCCGCCTCATGGGAAGCGCAGCTTGAAGATAAGTCCGCTGCGGTCGCCGCACCAGTAGATGCCGCCGGCGAAGGCCATGCCGGAGGGGTTGCGCGCCGGCGCCTGGTAGCGGTTCTTCACGACGCCGCTCTCGTCCAACCGGAACAGCTTCATCTGCATGGAGTCGACGGCCCACAGCGAGGCGCCGTCGTGGCAGACGCCGTCGATGGCGAACCCCGGCTGCGGGATCGAGCGCTCGATCGTCCCGGTCTCGGGATCGACCACCAGGATGGAGTTGGTCTGGCGGTCGCCGACGTAGAGGCGGCCGGCGGCGTAGTCCAGGGGGCCGAAGGAGCCGCGCGGCAGGTGCAGGGCGCGGATGGTCGCGCCGTTGATGACGTTCACCAGCAGCAGCTCCGGGGCGTCGCGGGCGCTCAGCCACAGCTCGTCGCCGTCGTAGGCGATCCCGGCCGGCGTCGTCGCCACCGGCAGCTCGCGCAGCAGGGCGCCGGAGTTCTGGTTGAGGGCGAGGACGCGCCCCAGCGCGTCGACGGCCCACAGGACGTCGCCGCTGAAGGTCAGGTCGACGGGCACGATGTCGGCCTTGAGGGTGGAGAGGATCTCGTAGGCGCGGGGCTCGGCATCGGGGTCGAGGGGGTTGTCGAACAGGCGGTCGTTGCAGCCGGCCAGCAGCAGCAGGCTAAAAGCGGCAAGTAAGGCCGGCGCCGTACGCATGGCTCGCATGGTCGTAGAAGGGATGCAGGGCCAGCGACCGCTGGCGCCCGTACTTGCGCTTGGCGAAGACGAGGATATCGGCCATGTTCAGCACCCAGACGCCGGCGGCGGCCAGGATGGCGCGGTTGCGCCGGCGGTCGCAGCGCTCGGTCTCGGCGCGCCAGCGGACGGCGTCCTCGGCCGTGGCCGCCTGGCGGTAGTTCCAGTAGGCGTCGTCGCCGCGCCCGCCATGGACGACGGCCAGGGCCAGGCAGGCGATCTCGGCTGAGGCGAACAGCGCCGCCTTGAGGTATTGCTTCTCGTGCAGCTGCCCCAGCCCGGGAAAGAGCAGCGAGCGCACCAGCGCCTGGCGCAGGCGCGGGTCCGGGGCCGGCTTTTCCTCCTCGCCGCGCAGCGCGCCCGGGCCGAAGAACAGGGCGGCCAGCAGCAGCCACGCGGCGCTCCTAGGCAATTTTGCCCTCGCAGAGGTTCTCGTTGACCACGCGCTCGACGCGCACGCGCAGCGAGCGCTTCTTGTAGCCGCGCACCGGCGGCACGCGCACCGACAGGAAGTTGCGCGTCACCACCAGCGCATAGTTCGGGTTCTCCTCGATGAGGATGCCGGGGAAGACCTTGCCGCGGCAGCCGTCGCGGTAGTCCAGCTTCATGCGGCTGCCCAGCTCCTTCAGCTCGGCGGCGCGGGCGCGCACCAGCGCCGGCGGCAGCGGCTCCATGGCCGCCGCCTTGGTGCCGGGCCGCGGCGAGAAGGGGAAGACGTGCAGGTAGTTCAGCGGCGCCCGCTCCAGGAAGGCCACCGTCTCGCGGAACTCCTTCTCGGTCTCGCCGGGGAAGCCGGCGATGATGTCGGCGCCCATGTTGGCCCCGGGGAAGCGGGCGCGGAACTGCTCCAGGATGCTGAGGTACTCGGCGCCCTTGCTGCCGCGGTTCATGCGGCGGATGACGGCGTCGCTGCCGCTCTGCAGCGAGAAATGGAAGCTGTCGGCGACCTTGGGCACGGCGGCCAGCTCGCGGACGAAATGGTAGCGGATGAAGCGCGGGTCGAGCGAGCTGAGGCGGATGATCTCCACGCCGCGCACGTGCTGCAGCTCGCCGACCAGGTCGAGCAGGGTCCGGCGCGGGAACAGGTCGTAGCCGTAGGAGGAGAGGTTGATGCCGGTGAGCACCACCTCGCGGTAGCCCAGGGCGGCGTAATGCCGCGCCTTGGCCAGCACCGCCGCCGCCTCCAGGCTGCGCGCCTTGCCGCGCAGCGACGGGACGATGCAGTAGGAGCAGCGGAAGTTGCAGCCGTCCTGCACCTTGAGGAACACCCGCGAACGGAAGGCCGAGTGAAAGACCAGGCGGCTGTCGACGGGGAAGAGCTCGCCGACCGTCTCCACCAGGCGCTCCTTCTCGCGGTTGTCCAGGAACAGGTAGTCGCGGTACTTCGCGGCCAGGGCGGGGCGGGAGCGGTGCACCGTGCAGCCGGCGACGAGCCACCTGGCGCCGGTGTGGCGGTAGGCGCGGGCGATGAAGCGCAGCACGTCCTTTTCGGCCTTCTCGGTGACGCTGCAGGTGTTGACGATGCCGAAGGCGGCCTCGGCGGCGGAGGTGGTGAGCTGGTAGCCGCGCTTCTCCAGCTCGATGATCCACTCCTGGACCTCGGCCTGGTTGCTGCGGCAGCCGAAGCTCTCGACGACGAACTTCATCCCTTCTCCAGCTTCTCCTTCAGCCGCCGCCCCTTGGCCAGGACGCCCTCGCGCTGCTCGGCGCGGTAGGCCTGGAGCCGCTCGCGCAGGGCGGGGTCGCCCGCCGCCAGCATGGCGGCGGCGAAGAGCGAGGCGTTGACCGCCCCGGGCTCGCCGATGCCGAACACGGCCACCGGTACGCCCGCCGGCATCTGCACCATGGCCAGCAGCGAGTCCAGGCCGGAGAGCGGCGAGGCCATGGGCACGCCCAGCACCGGCAGCAGGGTGTGGCCGGCCACCACCCCGGCCAGGTGGGCGGCGCCGCCGGCGGCGGCGATGATCACGCCCACGCCCTCGCGCTCGAACTCGCGGACGAGCTCCAGGGTGCGCTCGGGGGTGCGGTGGGCCGAGCTGACCTCGACGCGGGCGGAGACACCCAGCCGGCGCAGCAGGGCGATGCCCTTTTCCAGGGCCGGGAAGTCGGAGTCCGATCCCATCAGGAAGGCGACCCGCGGCGTCATTTGCGGCTCCAGCCGATGTCGCGGCGGAAGACCATGCCGTCGTAGGCGATGAAGGAGATGCCGTCGTAGATCTTGGCCATGGCGTCCTTGAGCGTCGGCCCGGTGGCGCAGACGTTGAGGACGCGGCCGCCGGAGGTGACCAGGCCGTCGTTGGTCATGGCCGTGCCGGCGTGGAACACCTCCACCCCCAGCGACTTGGCGCGCTGCAGCCCCTGGATGCGGCTGCCGTTCGCATAGGTCCCGGGGTAGCCGCGCGAGGCCAGCACCACGCAGCCGGCCACGTTCTCGTCCCATTCGCAGCCGACCTCGAACAGGTTCTCGTCGGAGGCGCCCTCGAGGATGTCGACCAGGTCGCTCTTCAGGCGCATCAGCACCACCTGCGTCTCCGGGTCGCCGAAGCGGGCGTTGAACTCCAGGACCTGCGGCCCCTCGCGGGTGATCATCAGCCCGGCGTAGAGCAGGCCCTTGTACTCCTTGTTCTCGAACTTGAGGCCGGCGACGGCCGGCTGGATGACGGACTTCATGATCTGGTTGAACAGGTCCTTGCCGACCTGGGGCGCCGGCGAGATGGCGCCCATGCCCCCGGTGTTGGGCCCCTTGTCGCCCTCCAGGGCCTTCTTGTAGTCCATGGAGGTGGCCAGGGGCAGGACGCGCTTGCCGTCGCAGACGGCCATGAAGGACAGCTCGCTGCCGGAGAGGAAATCCTCGATCACCACCCGCTCGCCCGACTTGCCGTACTTGCCCTCCACCATGATCTCGCTGATGGCCTCGGCCGCCTCTTCCTTCTTGCGGCAGACGTAGACGCCCTTGCCGGCGGCCAGGCCGTCGGCCTTCACCACCAGCGGGAACTGCGCCCGCACGAGGTGGTCCAGGGCCTCGGAGGCCGAGCCGAAGACCTTGAATTCCGGGGTGGGGATGTTGTTCTTGCGCATGAACTCCTTGGCGAACGACTTGGAGGTCTCGATCATCGCCGCCTTCTGGGTCGGGCCGAAGATGCGCAGGTTGCGGCTGTTGAACTCGTCGACGATGCCCAGGGCCAGCGGCTGCTCGGGACCGACCACGGTCAGGTCGATCTTCTGCTCCTGGGCAAAGTCGGCCAGCTCGATGATGCTGGCCGGCTTGACGTCGATGCGCTCGGCCAGCTCGGCCATGCCGGGATTGCCCGGGGCGGCGTAGATGCGGTCCACCCGCTTCGACTGCGAGATCTTCTTCACCAGGGCGTGCTCGCGGCCGCCGGAACCGATGATCAGGACTTTCATCTTGTCTCCTTGCTCGTGGGTGAATTATAGATAAAAATGCGCTCTGCGGCAAGCCGCCGCCGCCGGCAGCGAAGCGTCAGGGCTTCCATGCCCTTGGCATACGGCGAACGGCGTATGGCGTCAGTAACTCCAGGGAAGACAAAGGGAGGCCAGAGGGAAAGACATAGGGAAGACAGAGTGGGAAAGAAGTTCCGAAAAGGCTTATCCCACTTTCTCTTCCCTCATTCTTCCCTCGCTCTTCCCTTTGTTTTCCCTGAGATCGTTTTCCGTCTTGTCGGGCACCGCCGGCCGTGTGCCATGTTCTTTCACATTCAATGGCCGCCGGGATCGCCTTGCCAGACGGCAAGTCGTCACTCGTTGGTGAAGTAGAGGGGATTGGCGGCCAGGAACTCGTCGCTGAATATGTCGCGCACCACCTCGCCCTGCAGGCTGCGCCCCAGCGGGAAGCCGGCGTAGTAGACCAGGGTGGGGAACAGG